>NZ_JBHUWH010000271.1:0-10613 GCF_042670125.1 Kitasatospora sp. NPDC057198
GACGACGCCTGAGCGCCGCGGCGGGCGCCCCACCCCTTTCCCCGGAGCCCTGGGGCCTGGGGCCTGGAGTCACGGAGTCATGGAGTCACGTGGCCACGGGCCCGGTCGGCCGACTGGGCGTCAGCCGACACTCCGTCGACTCGACGTGTTCCGTTCAAGCCCCGCTTACCTCACCATGGGACCGTGCCGGTGCGCCTACGCGCGTAGCGCAGCACGTCTGTGCCGCCCCCTCCCACGGTACGAGGAGATTGACAGATGACCAGGGCTTCGAAGGCCGTCCGCCCGGCCGCGCTCGCCGCGACCGGCCTGCTGCTCGCCGCCACCGCCGCCACCCTCCAGCCGCACCCCGCCGCGGCGGCCACCACCACCGCCGGTACCACCGCCGGCACCGCCGCCACCGCGACCACCCCCAAGCGGGTGCTGTTCGACAACAGCAAGGGCGAGACCGCCGGCAACGCCGACTGGATCGTCTCCACCAGCCAGCCCGACCCGCTCGCCCAGAACGCCAACCCCGGCAGCGAGACCTCCTGGACCGGCGCCATCTCCGCCTGGGGCGTCGCCCTGCAGAAGACCGGCGCCTACAGCCTCAAGACCCTCCCGGCCGGCAGCACCATCAGCTACGGCACCGGCGCGGCGCTCGACCTCGCCAACTTCGACGAGTTCGTGCTCCCCGAGCCCAACGTCCGGCTCAGCGCCGCCGAGAAGACCGCCGTGATGAAGTTCGTCCAGAACGGCGGCGGACTGTTCCTGGTCTCCGACCACAACCAGAGCGACCGCAACAACGACGGCTGGGACTCCCCGGCCGTCATCAACGACCTGCTCACCAGCAACGGCGTCGACAACACCGACCCGTTCGGCTTCTCCGTCGACCTGCTGAACATCACCACCGACAACCCGCGCGCGATCACCGACACCACCGACCCGGTGCTCAACGGCGCCTTCGGCAAGGTCACCGGCTCGATCATCCGCAGCGGCACCACCTTCACCCTCAAGCCCGCCGACAACCCGAACGTCAAGGGCCTGCTCTACCGCACCGGCTACAGCGGCACCACCGGCGCCGCCTTCGCCACCTCCACCTTCGGCAGCGGCCGGGTCGCCATCTGGGGCGACTCCTCCCCGATCGACGACGGCACCGGCCAGTCCGGCAACACCCTCTACAACGGCTGGAACGACCCGGCCGGCACCGACGCCGCCCTCGCCCTGAACGCCACCGCCTGGCTCGCCAAGAACAGCGGCACCGGCACCGGCGGCGGCACCGGCAGCGGGTGCACCGCCGCCCAGCTGATCACCAACCCGGGCTTCGAGACCGGCTCCGCCTCCGGCTGGAGCGAGACCAACAGCAACGGCACCAGCACCGTCAACTCCAGCAGCAGCGAGCCCGCCCACAGCGGCAGCTACGACGCCTGGCTCGACGGCTACGGCGCCGCCACCACCGACACCCTCGCCCAGACGGTCGCCCTCCCGGCCGGCTGCGCCGCCTACACGCTGAGCTTCTGGCTGCACATCGACAGCGCGGCCTCCACCACCACCGCCTTCGACACCCTCACCGTCACCGCCAACGGCACCACCCTCGCGAGCTACGACAACACCGACGCCGCCGCCGGCTACCAGCAGCGCACCTTCAGCCTGGCCGGGTACGCCGGTCAGAGCGTGACGCTGAAGTTCACCGGCACCGAGGACTACACCAAGCAGACCTCGTTCGTCCTCGACGACGTCAACGTGAACGTCTCCTGATCCGCGGTGACCGCCGCGGGCCCGCCCGGAGCCCGCGGTGGCCCGGCGGTGGCCCGGCGGCGGTCCGGCGGCGGCCCGCGGCGGCGGCCACCGGCGCCGACCTGCGGAGACCGCGGGGCGAATCCCGCTTCCCGGGCCGCGCGACGGCAGGCATGATGGCCCGATGAACCGCACCGACCAGCGCTTCCACGTCATCGTGCTGTCGAACTTCGCGAAGGGCTTCGACAAGTACGCGCTCACCTACGGCAAGGCAGGCATCCCGGAGAGCACCTTCCCGGACAGGTTCCACCTGCTGACCCGGGCGGAGCTGGGCATCGGCACCGCCAAGGCCGGGCGGCTGCTGGAGCGGCTGGCCATACCGGGCGACCGGCTGCTGGTGCTGGAGACCGAGGTCGACCCGGACGCCCTGGTGCCCAACGAGGCCACCGGCCTCGGCACGGAGCTGCACCGGGACCGCATCCGGCTGTCGGCCGTCCACGAACCCGCCGTGGAGCCGGACGGGCGGATCACCCTGGAGCCGACCACCGTCGAGGACGCGATGGCCGCCTCGCTGCGGCTCAACCCCGACCTGGCGGCCTACGCCGACCTGCGGCCGCGCTCGGTCTCGGTCCTGCCGGTGGCCGCCGCCTGCCAGGCCAAGTGCTCGTTCTGCTTCTCCGCCGCCTCGATCTCCAGCGACCAGCCGCCCGCCCGCGTCCCGTGGGACACCGTCACCGCCTGGCTGGAGCGCGGCCGCGCGGCGGGCGCCGAGCGGGCGGTGATCACCGGCGGCGGCGAACCCACCCTGCTCCCGTTCGAGCAGCAGCTGCGCCTGGTGTCCGCCTGCGCGGCCGCCTTCCCGAAGACCGTCCTGATCAGCAACGCGCACAACCTGGCCAAGCTCGCCCCCGCCGAACGGGCCGACCGGCTGGCCGAGCTGGCCGCCGCCGGCCTGAGCGTCCTCGCCGTCTCCCGGCACCACCAGGACGACGACGCCAGCGAGCGGCTGATGGCGCTGCGCACCCCGGTCGGCGAGGTCGCCGACACCTGGCGGGCCGGACGCGAACGCTGGCCCGGACTGCGGATGCGGCTGATCTGCGTGCTCCAGCACGGCGGCGTCGCCGACGGGGACGGCGTCGCCGCCTACCTCTCCTGGGCCGCCGCCCACGGCGTCGAGGAGGTCTGCTTCAAGGAGCTCTACGTCTCCACCAGCACCGAATCGCTCTACCACGACCACGCCGCCAACCGCTGGAGCCGCGACCACCAGGTCTCGCTGTCGGTGGTCACCGGCTTCGCCGAGCGGCACGGCTTCACGGAGGCGAGCCGGCTGCCCTGGGGCGCGCCGGTCTTCGACGGCAGCTGGGACGGCCGCCCGATGCGGATCGCCGCCTACACCGAACCCAGCCTGCTCTGGGAACGCACCCACGGCGTCGCCCGCAGCTGGAACGTCCTGGCCGACGGCCGCTGCTACGCCTCCCTGGAGGACCGGGCCAGCGAGATCCTCCCGACCGGGGCCGCCGGGGCCGCCGGGGCCACCGGGGTCGCCGGCGTCGGGGTCGGGGCAGCCGGAGCCACCGGGGCTCTCCCGCTGGAGGTCCTCCCGGCGGCGGAAGGAGCGACGGCATGAGGTTCGACGAGTTCCAGGAGTCGCGGCAGCAGCGGCTGGCCGCCGACCCGTCCCTGCTGGACGCCGCCGAGACCAACGTCTACCGGGCGCTCGCCGCGCTGCGCCCCGAACCCCCGCTGCGCCCCGAACCGGCAGAAGGCGACGGCGACGGCACCCGCACGGTGTACCGCTGCGACCTGGCCCGCACCTGGCTGCGCCGCTACGACCTGCCCGAGCAGTGGTCGCGCCGCGCCATGGTCAGCCGCGGCGTCCGGCACGGGCTCGACCTGCTGTTCCGGCAGCTGGGCGGCGCGGACGCCCGGCTGTGGCTGCCCGCCGACGTGTACCCGGTCTACTTCGAGCTGGCCCGCGCCGCCGGGCTCGCCCCCGGCTCCTACCCGACGCTGCCCGCCCCCGCCCCGCCGCAGGACCCGCCGACCGCCGGGCGCCCCGAGTACCTGCTGCTCGCCAACCCCAGCAAGCCGCTCGGCCGCCACCTCACCGACGCCGAGTGCGCCGAACTGGCCGGCTGGCTGGAGCGCTCCCCGCACCGGCGCCTGCTGATCGACGCCGTCTACGACCTGGGCACCCCGTTCGCCCCCGGCACCCGGCGGCTGCTGGAGACCGGCCGCGCCGTCCTGCTGCACTCGGTCACCAAGGGCTGGCTGCACCCCCGCACCTTCGGGATCGTCCTGCTCGGGCCGGACGACAGCGCGATGGCCGAGGCGTTCCGGGGCGACCCGCCCGGCCAGGAGCAACTCCGGCTGGCCGAAAGCCTGTTGACCGACCACCCGGACACTCCCCGGCAGGTCGCCGAGGCGCTGGCCGTCCGCGCCGAACGGCTCCTGGCCGCGCTGCCCGACGCTGTCCGGGCCGGGATCCCCGAGGAGGTCCGCAGCAGCCCGGGTAACTACTTCTTCCCGGTGGACACCCCGGCCGAGGCCCTGCTGGCCGAGCACGGCCTGCTCGCCCTGCCCGCCACCGTCTTCGGCGAGACCCGCTGGGGCGGCTCCGTCCTCACCAGCCTCGCCGACCGCTTCGCCCCCGCCACTCCCGCACCCACCCCGGAGAACGCCCGATGAAGCCGTTGCAGGACCTCGCCGTCTACGACGACGCCGACTTCTACGACCGGGAGTTCGCCACCCGCGAGCACGACGTCCCGTTCTTCCTCGACCAGGCCGTCAGGGCCGGCGGCCCGGTGCTGGAGGTGGCCTGCGGCACCGGCCGGATCACCCTGCCGATCGCCCGCGCGGGCGTCGACGTCACCGGCCTCGACGTGATGCCCAGCATGCTCGCCGTCGCCCGCCGCCGCTCCGCCGCCGAGGGCCTGCCCGTCGAGTGGCTCGAACAGGACTGCCGCGACATCCGCACCGACCGCCGCTTCGCCCTGGTGTTCTCCGCCACCAACGCCATGCAGCACCTGCACGACCTGGACTCCGTGCTCGCCTTCCTCACCTCGGCCCGCGAAGTCCTGCTGCCCGGCGGCACGCTGCTGCTGGACGTCTTCAACCCCTCCCCGGCCAAGCTCGCCCGCCGCCCCGACGCCCCCTACCACCACAAGTCGGTCACCGACCTGGACGGCACCGAGCTCGACGTCCGCGCCGCCACCGGCTACGACGCGGCCACCCAGGTGCTCCACTTCACCCTCGACTACCTGCGCGGGGGCGAGCCGGTGCGCACCAAGAAGGTCAGCATGCGCTGCTTCTTCCCGGAGGAGTTGCTCGCCCTGTGCCGGCTGGCCGGCCTCGAGGTGGTCGAGCGGCACGGCGACTACGACCGCTCCCCGTTCACCGGTACCTCGCCCAAGCAGATCCTGGTCTGCCGGGCGGGCACCGTCAACCGGCCGCGTTAGCAGGGGAGTTCGGCGTCTGCCCGGAGCACCGTGTACGGCAGCGGGTCGAAGCCGTTGAAGCCCTGGGTCAGGTAGCTGACCGCGTACGCGCCGCTGGACAGGATCCACACCGGGTCGCCGGAGGCCACCGCCCGGGGCACCGGCACCCGGCCGGTCGCGTACCCGTGCGGGAACGCGTCGTCGCTGTCGCAGGTCGGGCCCGCCACCACGGCCGGGACGCACTCCCGGCCGGGGTGGGTGGGGAAGACCAGCCGGTACTGCAACTGGTCCATCTCGTACAGCCCGTTGTACTTCCCGCAGCCCAGGTAGAGCCAGTGCTCCCGCTCGCCGTCCGGCTGCTGGCGGTGCGTCAGCCGGTAGACCCGGGTGCGGATCGCGCCCTGGTCGGCGACCAGGTGGCGGCCGGGCTCCAGCACGAAGTCCAGCTCGCCGCCGTGCAGGCCGCGCAGCCGGTCGAGGCCCCGCCGGACGGTCCGGAAGATCTCCCCGAGCGGCGGGTCGAGGGCGGTGCCGTGCCGGTCCACGTAGCCCAGGGCGGGCAGGCCGCCGCCGAGGTTGACGTGGTCGGGCCGGATCCCGTGCCGCCGGAGCTCGACCAGCACCCCGCCGATCAGCTCGAAGGCCGCCGTCCACGCCTCGGCGGTCAGCTGCTGCGAGCCGACGTGCACCGAGAGCCCGGCCGGGGTCAGCCCGGCGGCCCGGGCGGCCGCCAGCACCTCGACGGCGTCCGCCGGGGAGCAGCCGAACTTGCGGCTGAGCCCCCAGAGCGCCCCCGCGCCGCTGGTGGCGATCCGGCAGAACACCCGTGCGCCCGGGGCGTGTTCGGCGATCGCGGCGACGTCCGGGAGGCTGTCGGTGGCGAAGTCCCGGACGCCCAGGCGGTACGCCTCGGCGATGCCCTGGTCCGACTTGACGGTGTTGCCGTAGTGCACCCGGCCGACCGGGACGCCGGTGCGCAGCGCCTGGGCGATCTCGTTCGGGCTGGCGGCGTCGAACCCGGCGCCGAGCGCGGCCAGTTCGGCCAGCACCTCGTCCACCGGGCAGGCTTTCAGCGCGAACCGGACGTCGACGCCCGGCAGTTCGTCCAGCAGGGCGGTGTAGACCCGGGCGATGCCGGCCAGGTCGTAGAAGATCCGGTCGTCGGTGGCGCCGGCCAGCGCGGCGCGCAGCGCGGGGGTGAGGGAGCCGGGGGTGAGGGAGCCGGGGGCGGCGGTCAGGTTCAACGGGCCCGGCCTCCGCCGTGCGGGAGTTCCGCCCCGCGGTGCCGCATCACTTCCCGTACGGCGCAGCGCAGTTGCTCGCGGCTCGGCTGCAGGGCGCGGTCCAGTGCGGGGGCGAACGGCAGCACGGTGCCGTCCGGCCGGGTGATTCGCCGGGGCGGGGCGAGCAGCCGCATCCCCTCGGCGGCGGTGGCCAGCACCTCGGCGCCGATGCCGCAGCTGCGGTTGGAGTCGTCGATGACGACCAGCCGCCCGGTGCGCTCCAGCGAGGCGGCCAGTGCCGCCCAGTCGAAGGGGTACAGGGTGCGCGGGTCGAACACCTCGACGGAGACCTCCGGGGCCAGCTCCTCGGCGACGGCCAGCGCGTCGTGCACCAGGTGGCCGACGGCGACCACGGTGACGTCGGTGCCCGCGCGGTGGATCCGGGCCTCGCCGAGCGGGACGGGCGCCAGCTCCCACGTCACGGTCTCCCGCACCGGCAGGGCGGCCGCCGGGGCGAACAGCACCACCGGGTCCGGGTCGGCGATCGCCGAGCGCAGCAGCCCGTAGGCGTCGGTGGGCGTGGCCGGGACGACGGTCTTCACCCCGGCGTGCGCGAACAGGCCGTACGGGTGGTCGGAGTGCTGCCCGGCCCAGCCGTCCCGGGAGCCGGAGCCCGGCACCAGGCAGGTCAGCGGGACGGCGGCCTGGCCGCCGGTCATCAGCGAGAACTTGTGGGCCTGGTTGACGAGTTGCTCGAAGACCAGGAACAGCAGCGAGGGGATCTGGAACTCGATCACCGGCCGCCGCCCGGTCAGCGCGGCGCCGATCGCCATCGAGGTGAACGCCTGCTCGGAGAGCGGGGTGTCGACGATCCGGCCGGGGCCGAAGCGGTCGAGCAGGTTGAGGGTGGGCCCGGCCATCCCGGCGCCGATGTCCTCGCCGAACACGCAGACCGCAGGGTCCGCGGCGAGGGCGTCGGCGAGCGCCCGGTTGAGCGCCTTGGTGTAGGAGAGCCTCATCCGCCGTACCCCGCCCTCGGCCGCCGCCCGTCGGCGTACAGGTGATCCAACGCGCCTGCCGGGGACGGGAGTTCGGAGGCGAGCGCGAACTCCCGGGCGGCGTCCAGCTGTTGCCGCACCGAGGCGTCCAACTGCCCGGCCAGGCCGGGCGGCAGGAGCGCGGCGGCGCGCGGCAGCGGGTCGAGGGCGCGCCAGTCGGCGACCTCCTCGGGGGTGCGGTAGCGCAGTTTCATCAGCCGTTCCATGGTGTGGTGCCCCTCGAAGCGGTAGGTGCGGCACCTGAGGAAGCCGGGGCCGCCGCCGGCCGCCGCCCGCTCGACGGCTTCGGCGGCCGCCGCGCGGACGGCCTCGGTGTCCATCCCGTCCACCTCGGCGGCGGGGATCCCGAAGGCGGCGGCCCGGCCGGTGGCGCTGCCCGCCACCGCGGTAGCGGCGGGCAGCGTGGTGGCGTAGCCGTTGTCCTCGCAGACGAACAGCACCGGCAGCCGCCACATCGCGGCCAGGTTGAAGGACTCCAGCAGGACGCCCTGGTTGAGCGCGCCGTCGCCGAAGAAGGCGACCGCCACCCGGTCCTCGCCGGCCTGCCGGGCCGACCAGGCCGCGCCGACCGCGATCGCCCCGCCCGCGCCGACCATCCCGTTGGCGCCCAGCACGCCGAGCGAGAAGTCCGCGGCGTGCATCGAGCCGCCCCGGCCCTTGTTCAACCCGCCGGTGCGGCCCAGGAGTTCGGCCAGCAGCCGGCCCGGGTCGGCGCCCTTGGCGAGCACGTGGCCGTGCCCCCGGTGGGTGGAGGTGATCCGGTCCCGCGGGCGCAGCGCCGCGCAGACGCCGACCGCCACCGCCTCCTGCCCGATGTACGGGTGGATGCCGCCGGTGATCTCCCCGGAGCGCACCAGGCCGAGCGCGAGCTCCTCGAAGCCGCGGACCAGCCGCAGCATTCGGTACCGCCCGGCGGGGGAGCCCAGGTCGGCGGGAGAGCCCGGGGTGCCGGGGGAGCCCGGGGTGCCGGGGGAGCCCGGGGCGGCGGGCGTGCCGGGGCCGACCGGATCGTGCTGGGTCACCGGGCTTCCCGCCAGACGACCGGGCAGATCTCCGGGTCGGCGTAGTCGGGGCGGCCGTCGGCGGTGCGCCGGACCACCGCGTCGTGGTTGTAGGAGGCGGGGGAGCCGTCCGGGCGGGTGGCGTGCCGGTACTGGTTGGCGCCGTCCTGGAGGTGCAGCGAGATCGCCCGGCGCGGGATGCCGGCCAGGTTGGCGCCGCTGCCGTGGTAGGTGCGGCAGTGGTGGAAGCTGACGTGCCCCTTCGGGATGACCACCGGGACCTTGCGGACCTCGGCGCCGTTGTGGGCGGCGTTGGCGGCCAGGATCGCCTCCAGTTCGGAGCGGTCGCGCCGGGCGAAGTGCCGGGTGGCGTCCTCGGCGGAGGGCAGCTCCCGCCAGCGGTTGCTGCCGTCGACCATGGTGATGGTGCCGTTCTCCACCCCGCAGTCGTGGAACGGCACGAAGGCGGTCAGCATGTCCTCCGAGGAGGAGGTGTGCCAGTAGTGCTTGTCGAAGTGCCACGGCACCTGGTTGGAGGGCTCCTCGGGCACCGGCGGCTTGAGGATCAGCGTCGACTGGAAGACCCGGATCTCCGCGGCCCCGGCGAGCAGCGCGGCGACGGCGCCGACCAGCGGCTTGCACAGGGCCGCGGCGATCGCGTCGCTCTCGTAGTGCACGTAGTCGTTGTGCCGCTGGACCGGCCCGTGCGCGGGCTCCCAGGCGGCCAGGTTCGGCGGCCGGACGGCCAGGGTGCGGTCCCGGTGGCCCTCGTAGTAGTCGTCGGTGGCGGCCTGGAGGGCGTCGATCTCCGCGTCGGTGAACAGCTTTCGGGAGAGGTACCAGCCGTGCTCGCGGTAGCCGGCCACCTCCTCGGGGGTGGGCAGCAGGGCGCGCTCGGCCGCGGTCAGCTCGAACTCGGTCACGGTGGTCATGGGGCGGGCCTCCTCGGAGGGGTGGACGGGGCGGGTCAGGCGGAGGCGGAGGCGGTGGCGCGCTGGCGTTCGACGGCCTCGTACAGGGCCTTGATGTTGGCGGTGCCGAAGGTGCCCGCGCCCTGGCGCTCGATCACCTCCAGGAAGAAGGTCCGCCGCGGGTGGGTGGAGCGGGCGAAGATCTGGAACAGCTGGCCGCCGTGGTCCTGGTCGACCAGCACGTTCAGCTCGCGCAGCGTCTCCACCGGGATCGCGGTGCCGCCGAGCCGCTCGGCCAGGCCGTCGTAGTAGGCGCCCGGGGTGGTGAGGAACTCGACGCCGTGCGCGCCCGCGGTGCGGACGGCGGTGGCGATGTCGCCGGTGCGGAAGGCCAGGTGCTGGACGCCCGCGCCGTCGTGGTCGGCCAGGAAGGTGTCGATCTGCCCGGCCCGGCGGCCGGTGTCCGGCTCGATCAGGGTGAAGGTGACGTCCCCGGAGGGGCTCTGCACCACGCTGGAGTCCATCGCCTGCTCGCCGACCGCGATGTACTCGCCGAAGATCCGGTGCATGCCGAGCGCGGCCTCGCAGAACAGCACGGCCCGCGCCAACTCCCCGGCGGGCACGCAGATCGCGACGTGGTCGAGGGCGTCCAGCAGCCCGCCGCCGGCCGACTCCGGGGCGTCCGGCAGCCCGACGAAGCGCAGCGCGGTGTCGCCGAACCCGGCGATCAGCGCGCCGTCCCGGTCCAGCACCTCGGCGCCGTGCCGCTCGGCGCGCTCCAGCGCGGCCGCCGGGTCGGCGCAGCCGAGCGCCAGCACGGCGACGCCCTCGCCGTGCCGCTCGACGTAGCGGGCCACCGGGTGGTCGGTGTTCTCGCTGGAGCGCAACCGCAGCCGGATGCTGCCCTGGTGGAGGTGGACGGCCCGCACCCCGGGCCGCCACACCGGCTGCTCGGCGTCGCGCCGGAAGCCGAAACCGGTCTGCAGTTCGGTGGCGGTCTGCGCGGCGTCCGCACAGTGGTACTCGACATGGGTGATCGTCTGGATCGACAACGTGACTCCCTGCAAGCGGAGTTGAGAGCGAAAGGGCTGACCGGCCCGAACGGGCCGTCCGGTCGGCCTACTTGGCGGTACGGGTGGGCGTCGGCCCGAAGACCAGGCTGGTGTTGTGGCCGCCGAACGCGAAGGCGTTGCTCAGCGCGGCCCGCAGCCGGACCGGCCGGGCCGCGCCGCGGACGTGGTCCAGGTCGCAGGCCGGGTCGGGCTCGTCC
>NZ_JBHUWH010000272.1:0-10580 GCF_042670125.1 Kitasatospora sp. NPDC057198
GGCTTGAGGATGTCCACGTCCTCGCGCAGGCGGCGGTTCTCCCGCCGCAGCCGGACCGGCTCCTCGCGCTCGTCGCCGGTCAGGCCGTCCCGCTCGCCGGCGTCGACCTCACTCTGCCTGACCCAGTTGCGCACCGCGGTCTCGGTCAGGTCGAAGTCCTTCGCGATCTGACCCACCGACCGGTCACCGCGCCGGCGCAGGTCGACGGTCCCAGCCTTGAACCCCGGTGCGAACGAGCGCCTGGGCCCCGGCTTCTTCTTCCCCGTGCTCTCCATGACGGACATCATCCTTCCGGGGCCGAAGCCCCCGATCAGGAGTGTCCGTCAAAGCGGATCAAGCCCAGTTTCTCGCGTCGGAGCGCCTTTTGGCGGACCAGTCCGGGTGGGGGCTGGGTGTGGTTCGGGGCTCTGGCGGGGCTGTGGCTCGGCCCGGTTTCGGTGACGTTGGGTGGTCGGCTGTCCGGGTCGGCCGGGGTCCGGTGGGCGGCTCGGGGGCCGGGGCCTGTGCGGGGTGTTCCGGCGTATCGGCGGCAGGTCGGGAGAGCCGTCGGGAATGCTGCTGGTTTCCGCCGTGGGTTTTCCTTGTTGGTTCAGCATGGGATTGCCGCCGGTCGGGGCTGTTGCGGCGGGTGGTGAATTCATGCGGGGGTTCGCTGGGGGTCCGGCGGGGACCGTGCCGGGGTGCCGGGGTGCCGGGGTGCCGGGGTGCCGGGGTGCCGGGGTGCCGGGGTGCCGGGGTGCGGGTGCACCGGTGCACCGGGGTGCCGGTGCGGTGGCCGTGGACGTTCGTGCTGCTGGTCGTCGGCGTGCATGCCTGTGGGCGATCGGGGCACGCGAGTCGCATGAACCTCAAGGTGATCACCAGCCCCAAGCGCAAGGCGGCGAGTTCTCTGGAGCGCGTCGAGCGGGCCATCGCCGAGCATGCCCGTACCCGCCGTGAGCTGGACGCGGCCCTTGCCGAGGCCGTGGCCGAGGGGGTGGGCGAGGAGCAGCTGCGCGAGCTGGGCCAGTGCGAGCCCGGCCATGGACGTCACGCCTCCAGTGAGGCGGACCTGCCGCCTGCCCGGGCGATCTGAGGTGCCGAGGCCGGGACAGCGGTGGGAGGGATACGTCGGTCGGCCCGGCCGGACTGCCGGACTGTGATCATGACCGCCCGCCGTCCTCCCTCCATGCCCGCCTTCTTCGAGCCCGTCACCGACACCCCCCGCGCGGACCGGTGGGCGCCGGCTGCTGCCGATCGAGCAGGGCGTCGACTTCCGTGAGGCGCCCACCGAGAGTACCCCGGCCCCGCACCGGTGCGGCGCCCGCTCGTCGCCGGTGGCCTGGCCTTCTCCGACCCCGAACGGCACAGCCGGCCCGCCCGGCGGGCCTGGGCGGGTGGTGTCGCGTCGGGTGCCGTGGGTGCCGGGCCCGGATCCCTCGTGCCCGGCCGGTTCGCGACAGCCGCGGCGGTACTGCTCGGCGTTCGTCGGGCATCGGGTGCCGGGTTCAGCCTCACGGCTTCAGCGGGCGATCTCCTCGGCCCAGTTTGCCAGTTGGGCGAAGTGTTCCGTTCGTAGGCCGTACCGACGGTCGATCTTCAGGGTGAGCGCCTGGCCCGGGTGGTTGGCGGCGATCCACTCGGTGTCTTGGGGGCCGATCTCGTCGTCCACTCAGGCGAAGGGCTGCCGGTCGGCCCAGCAGACCAGCTGCCGGGTTTTCCAATGCAGCCCGTCCGGGTCCTTGTGGTTCATCGACTCCCAGTTCACGTAAGGGAGTTCGGGCAGGCCGAGGAGCGGCGCCAGGTGCTCGTCCGCCTCGTGCCGCCAGGCGGTCGCCCACACCAGGTCGTACGGCAGGGCGAGTAGGGCCGGCCCGTGGGCGGGGTTCAGCCAGACCCGCAGCGGCTTCGGGTCGCTCACGCCCTTGTCGAGCTGCCGCTGCCTCCACGTCTGCGAGGGCACCCGGTGGGTCCGGTAGCCCCGGGGGCGAAGGAAGCGGTCGAACGGGGCTATCGGCCCGTCGACGTCCAGCATCAGCAGCGGACGGTGTGCCATGAACATCCCCCAGTCGGTCGCTGCCGGATTCTCTCCCACTCCGGGTCCGCGCGGCCACCGCCTTGCACCCGGAACGGGCGGATGCAGGACCGTGCCGACTCACCGTTCCGTGCACTCAGTCGACCACGAGGCCATCGAGATCGTCTCCAAGCACGGGAACGCTGTACTCGTCTCGGCCGAGTCCAACCTGGGTAGGCCCGAGGCCGACCTGGCACGTGCTCAACTAGTGCCGCGTCAGGCAACCTTCGCCCGTCGCGACGCCCGGCACGCCCTCTCGCCGCACCGGCCGAAAACCCAAGTACATCCATCCAATACGAGGGCTTCCGGCCGGCACGCCGACAGCACGCACCAAGGGGGGCACCTCCCAGCCCCCCTCGGGGCTGGGGGAGCCGCTCCTTCACGGCAAAGGTTGCCTGACGCGGCACTAGTGACCCGAGTCGGAAGATTCGTCGTCGGTGGGGTGCGAGCCGTCCTGGTCCGAAGACCCCACCGTTGCCGGTCACTGACGGCCAGCGGGAGGTGTCGCAGTCCTGGGTACGTCGTCGTTCGACCGCCCAGGCGCCGGCGTTGAGGTCGCGGACCGCCCTGGAGTGCGCCGACGGCCACTCGATCACGGACGTCTCACGCCGGCTCGCCGTCGCGCCGGACACGGTCCGCACCTGGCGCCGGCGCTTCACCGAACGGGGCCCGGACGGCCTGGGCGACGAGCCCCGCCCCGGCGTCCCGCGGAAGATCACCGACGCGGACGTCGAGCGGGTCGCCGTCAAAACCCTGGAGGAGAAGCCGAAGAACGCCACCCACTGGTCGACGAGGTCGATGGCCGCGGCCACCGGCATGTCGCAGTCCGCGATCTCCCGGATCCGGCGCGCGTTCGCCCTGGCCCCGCACCGCGCCGAGACGTTCAAGCTCAGCACCGACCCCTTGTTCATCGACAAGGTCCGCGACGTGGCCGGCCCCTACCTCGACCCGCCCGAACGCGCCCCGGTCCTCTGCGCCGACGAGAAGTCGCAGACCCAGGCCCTGGACCGCTCACAGCCGGTGCTGCCGATGATGCCGATGATGCCCGGAGTGCCCGAGCGCCGCAGCCACGACTACATCCGCTCGGACACCACCACGCTCTTCGCGGCACTGGACACCGCGACCGGCAAGGTCATCGGCTCGCTCCACCGCCGCCACCGCACCGCCGGATTCAAGAAGTCCCCGGCCAAGCTCGACCGACAGGTCCCCGCCGACCCCGAGGTGCACCTGATCCTGGACAACCACATCACCCACAAGATCCCGGCGATCAAGACCCGGCTGGCCGCCCACCCCCGCTTCCACCTGCACTTCACCCCAACCGGACCGGACACCGCCGAGAGCTGGGCCGCGCGCAGCGATTACGGCACCGCCGAGCTGATCCGGTGCCACGACCACGACCCCACCGAGGCCGGACGGGCCGAGCGCGCAAAGTTCATGGCACTGCCGGTCGCCGCCAAGCACGAGGCCCTCAACCGCCGGGGCCTCGAGCCCCGGCCGCGGATCCTCGATGACCTCACCGCCCGGCAAGCCCGGAACTGACCGGAGCGGCCCGGCCGGGGATTCAGGTCGCGAGAGCGGTGGCCCCCAGCTGGGCGATCATCGGGAGGACCTCGCCCGTGGAAGGAACCAGGCTGAAGTCGAGGACCGCCTGAAGCGCGGTGAGCGCGGTGAGCGCGATCGTGCGGATCTGCTCCAGGCCGTCGCCGGCCCGCTGCGCCCAGGCGGCGAGGAGGTCGGCCAGCAGGCGGGTCCGGCGGGCGCCGACGCCGGCCGTCACCCGCTCCACCGCCGCCCGCAACTCCTCGGGGCCGAGGCCGTCGTGGATGCCGAATCCGGCGGACAGCAGCTGCCCGAGGCCCGCGCTGGTGTAGGCGGCGACGGCCTGCGCGAGCGGCTGCCCGCCCCGTCCGACAGCCAGTAGCGCCCGCAGTCCGTCGTCGCCGCCCGTCCGGACGGCCTCCAGCGCGGCCAGCACCCGCAGGACCTCGTCCCGGCTCAACTCCCGCTCCGGCACGGTCTACTCCTCTCCGACGCCCAGCGCCCCGGCCGCCAGTTGCAGCGTCCGGTCGCGGTGGGAGCGGCGAGCCGCGCTGCCCACCGTGGCGGCCGCCGGGTCGGCGGTAGCCAGGTGGGCGCGTAGAACGCGCGGCCCGGCCGCGGACGGCCAGGAACTCGCCGTGGTCCGACGCCAGCAGCGCCTGCTGCTGCTCGCCGCCGAGGCCAGGTGGTGCCGGGCAGCACCGCAGGGCCGAGCGGAAGGTCGGCGACCCGGCGGCTCTCGGCGCCGGCGCCGTCCGCGGCTGCGGCGATCGCAGCGGCCAGGACCACGGCGATGCGGGCCTGCTCCTCGAGGCCGCCGAACCGGCCGTCGGCGGTGAACTCGTCCGCCGCTGACAGGCAGTGCTCCTACGTACTGTTCGGACGCCGGCTCCGGTGCTCGCTCATTGCGGCACTGTACCGAACTCGACGCTCCGAATCCGTGGGCTCCGAACCCGGGCAGAACGCGGCGGCGGCCTCATAACTTCGGTGCGCAACCCCTCCCGTCCAGGAGCAGGTCCTGCCAGGTGAAGGAGTTCTCCATGCCGACGACCGCCCACCCCGACCGCCGCCTCCTCCGAGCCCGGGCGTGGCTGCGCCGCAACTCCTCTGCCGTTACCGCGCTGGCCGCCGTGGCCGGCGCGGTCCTGCCCGTCGTCGAGCACCTTCTGCCGCGCTGACCGCCGGCCACCGCCCCGCTCCTCGAACGGTTCCGTCCGCCCGGCTGACCGTTCGTCCGGCTGACCGCCCCGTCTGACCGCCGGCCACCGCCCCGTCTGCCCGCGCCCACTGCTGGATTGCCGCTGGATCGCGCTCAGGGGGCCTCTGCCGCCGGGGACGGGTAGAGCAGGGCGACAGTGTCGAAGGCCGCGCTGGCCATGCTGACGGCCAGTACGGGGGTGAGGGCGGAGCCGGTGAGATCGCCGTGCGCGAGTTTGTTGCGCAGCAGACGTCCCGCGCCGAGGCGGTCGGCGAGTCCGGCGGTGATGAGGCCGTCCTTGGCGGCCTGCTCGATCAGCTTCTGGAACGGCTTCTTGACGGCCAGCCGTTCTGCGAGCGCGCGCTCCAGACCGAACAGGGCGTGGGTGACGGCGACGGTGGTGAACTCGTACCGGTAGTAGGAGTGCCGGATCAGCTCGCGCGATGTCTCCAGCACGCTCGCCACGTAGACGGGTGCTCGCTCCGGTACCACCAGGTCCACGACCAGGCCGTGCATGTCGGAGCAGTGCGCCACGAAGTGGTGGGCGCGGGGATCGGGCACCGGCCAGGGCAGCGGGGCGGGAAAGGGCAGCGGGGCGGGAAGCGTCGGCGGGGTATCCATCGGCGAAGCCTGTCGGTGCGAGCCGCCTGCCGCCAACGGTTTCACGGCGCCCGCCTCCGCGCCCAAAGCCGCCCCGTCCGGTGCGGGCAGCCAGACAATACGGATCTACCAACCTGACCTGCGAGTACGGGCTACAGCATTGGAAGGGCCTCCCCACGGCGGGGTGGGCGGCGCTGATCCAGCCAGAAGGCGTAGTTACGCAGATACCTCTCAAGCCCGTCGTCGATGTAGGCCGCGAAGTCCAAGTGGCCTCGGGCCGCGTCGTGATAGTGCCCTTGGAACTTGACGGACCCGTTGCTCCCCCAGCCAGGGTGTGTAGCGGCACCCCAGTCCGCCGCGATGGCCAGAGCCCACCCGCGGACCCGACTCCGGTCGCGCCACCACTCACGAACGGTGGCAGGGGTCCAGTGCTCGTCACCATCCCAGCCGTATCCGCTGTACAGCTCCAGGCAGGCAGCCGAGACCACTGCTTCGGTCTCCGCTTCGTCCATGGGCTGCCGATAGACGAACTCCGTCCCGAAGCCGCCACCGAAATCGTCGTCGTAGGCGATGTGATGCGGCGCGTCCAGCCGGCCGGTCGCCATGGAGTCGGTCGCCGCACCGTAAAACGGGCCGGGAACGTTGCGCCAGTTCCGTTCCGCCCAGACGCCTGCGAAGACTTCCCTATCCACAGCGGCGACGAGCCGCCGTGCCACGGGCAGCGGGTCCCAGTAACCGTGCAAGACAACCCCTCCTCGGGCGAGAACACCAGACGAGATCATTCTCAGCCCAGCCAGTAAGTCTTCGGCCCCAGGGGCGAGATCCTGCCGCTGGGGCATAAAGAGCCAAGCCTCAGCGAACCCACCGAGCCTGGGCTCGTCGAGGACCTGCAGGGGCGGGTACAGGTCGAGTCGAGCAGCGCACAATCTGGTGACGGGAAGGGGGTCGCCGGGGGATTGTTCGGTTTCCTCAGTCCAGGAGGCTGGTGAAGTGGGGGTATTTCTCGGGGTGGTACATCTGGTCGAGGCATCTGCGCAGCCCGTCGCCTTCACAGTCGACACGGAGCATCCACGGGATCCGGCCGAGGAGGGCGGCGATTTCTCCGCCGGCCGCATCGTCCAGGAAGGCGCGCAGGCCGCCGGGGACGGGGCCGTCGGTGAGGCAGAGCCAGGACAGGGCCGAGCACACCCTGACCTCGGCGGGACGGGAGGGGTCCTGCCACCAGGTGCGCATCTGCTCGATGACGGCCGGGTGCCGCTCCTCCCAAGCGAGTTGGCCGATCGCCAGGACAAGGCAGGCACGCACCGCAGGACCGGCCTCGACCCGGAGGCGGACGTGCAGGGATTGCACGATCGTCTCGCACGGGCCCGCAGCCGCAGCCGCGGCCAGGGCGTGGGCAACGCCCTGGCGGACCTCCGGATCGGGATCGTCGAGCAGCGGCAGCAACAGACCAGCGTCCGCGGCCAGGGCCTCGCGAGCGGCCTGCACCGACCAGTTCCCCAGGTAGCCGGATGCCTCGAAGACCAACTGGTCGTCGGCACGCGCAGCGCGCAGCAGGCCGGTGCGGCTGCCGTCACCGTAGTGCTGGCGGCGGGCCAGGCCGGCAAGGCCCGTCAGGATCTCGGCGCGGTAATCGGCGCGCATGAGGGCGATGCGGATCAGGAACGGAACGGCCAGAGCGCCGGCCGCGCAACCGGTATCGCTGTGCAGCAGGCTGCTCCACAACCGGTGGAACGCCATGCGCACACTGCGCTCATTGCCGGTACGGACCTGCTCCAGTGCGGCGGGGACGTCGGTGCCGGGCCCGTAGGAGTGGTGGAAACGGTCCCAGGGCACGACGCCGTAGTCGAAGTTGTCCTTCGCCTCGGCCGGGATCCGGGCGACGACGAAACGCACGTCCTCCACGGTCCCGGCGTGGAAAACCCTGTAGCCCTCATCCCACCGGACGGAAATACCCGGCTCGCCCCGCCAGCTCATCGTTCCTTCTTCCCGGAGCCGGCCCGGCGCCGCTGCTCAAGACCGTCAACGTCCATGGCAGCGCACCGTAGCGTCCGCCTCCGACACCGGTCGGCGCAGGCGGCCGCTCGATCTACGAGCCCGCCCCCGCCGGCCGCTGGACCTGGCGGGGCGACACCCCGTAGCCGCGAAGGCCGTACGGTCCGCTGACGGCCACTCAGCACCCTGCCGGGCCGAGGCCCGCACGGCAAGAGCGGCGGGGCCGCCACCAACCGGTGACGGCCCCACCGCTCGCTCCCCGCGCCGCTACCAGTCCAGCGCCGGACCCCCGTACCCGTCGCGGTAGGCGTCCCGCGCCCGTTCGTCCGGATCCCACCGGCCGAACAGTCGCGGCCGCTCCTCGGCGGCCAGGCCGTCGTCGTGGTCGGCGCACCGGCCGCCCGAACTCACCCGCCGCTGCCACTTCGGCCACGGCGGAAGCAGCCGGCGCCCGCCCACGCAGTCCACCCCGCCGCAGTACGCCCCTTGACCGGATCCACCGCTCACGCCTGCACCACCTCTTCGGCCTCCCGCCGCACCGGAGCCAGCTCGGCGGCCCACTCGACCCCGGCCCGCCCCAGCAGCCGCAACTGCTCGAAGCTGAGCTTCGCCCGGCGGCTGCGCTGGTTGGACAGCCACGCCCCCAAGCCCAGCAGCACCGGCTCCTGGCCACCCTCGACGCCCTCCAACGGCTCCTTGTGGGCCCGGGGCACCCGCACATGCCCCTCCCGCTCCGCGAACCGCCGCAGGGCCTCCAGGTGCTGCGCGAAGCGGTCCCCGCGCCCCCGCACCGGCCGGCTCGCCTTCTCCGCCGCCGCGGCGGCCAGCTCCTGGTCCTCCTCGATGCCCAGCGCGAGCAGCAGGTCGCGCTGCTCCTCGGCGAGCTGCGCCCAACTGCCGCGCTGCGCCCGCACCCACCGGCCGATCGCCTCACCCTCGAAGCCGGTCTCGACCGGCAGCCCGGGCCAGTCCACCACGCCGTCACCCGCCAGCCACCACGCCCTGCAGGCGGCGTACGAGCGCTGCCAGGTAATCGGCCAAGCCGGGCACCACCACGGGTCGATCGCCTCCAGCGCGGCCCGGCGGGCCTGCGGCAGCGCCCCGTCCTGCCAGTCCGGCACCTCCGCCTGCGCCCGCAGTTCCACCAGCCAGGTGCCGATCGCGTAGCCGCCGATCGAGGCCCGCGACGGCGCGGCCAGCGACCCGTGGTGCTCGGCCGCCCACTGCCGCGCCCAGGCCAGCCCGGCCTCGAACCGGGCGTCCGACACCGACCAGATCATGCCCAGAGAATCCAGCAGCACGACACGGTAGGCAGGCATGTCGCCCGTGGAGCGCTCGTGACGCCGGTCCGAAAGCCACTTGCCGAGCGGGAAATTACCGTTTTTGCCCACCATTGCGTTATACGGAACATCAAGCGACCCGTGCTCCTCCACCCACTTCGCGCAGTGCTGCATACCCTCCTTCCAATACACGCTCTCGGACCGGAAAACCTGCGTCGCAACGAACAGCGCCAGCGCCGTCTGCGAGACCTTGGACTGGAACCGCACCGGCAGCGTGAACGCCCCCGTAGCCTCCTCCGCGCCCTCCCCCTCGCCAGGCGCACCAACGATTTCGGCCCGCGCACCGGTGGTCCGCCGCCCGCTGCGCTGCGGCACCGCCAGCGCCTCCACAAGCCGGGCGTCATGGCTGCGGATCGCGGTCAGAACCTTGATCAACGGACCGTAGGATTCCGACTCCATGATGTCTCCGGGCTGCTCCCCGGCACGGAGGAAAACGGGTACGATAATCCGCGCTACTTTTCCCTCACCCGGCTTCATCCGAAGGGAACGCCCTATGGCTTGGACGATATCGACCATACTTCCCCGACCCTGGAGAAGAATGGAATCCGCCCCCGGAATGTCCACACCCTCCCCCAGAACACGACAATTCGCGAGCACGCGGTAGGCCAGACCGTCGTACTCCTCGGACTTCCCGAAGTCCCCGAGAATCCAGCGGCGGTAATCCACCGGGTGCTCACCGGAAAGCCACTGCGACCACACTTCCTCCGGAAATCCATCCGGGTCCTCGGCATGCAGCCGCTCCGCCGTCTGGTTCAGCGTCTCGGCGAAGTAGCGGGCCTCCAGGGTCCGCGGGTGGAAGGTGATGGTGCACTGCAACCCGTGCTCGGCGGCGACCTTAAGCAGCCCGGCCTGCATCGCCGCGACCCGCTTCACCGGCACCTGGTCCTCGCTGCCGTCCTCGGCCTCCCCGGCGCCGGCACCCCACGGCACCGGCTGCGCGGCCGCCGCCGCCGGGTCCGTCTCCGGGTCGCGCAACTCCAGCACCACGACCTCGAAGGGAGCCAGCAGCCCCCGGTCGATCGCCTCCGCGAGACCCAGCGTATACACCTGCGGCCCGTAAATGGCCTGGTCATCCATGCTCACAGCCAGCTCCTCCGGGAGCGGCTGCCACACCCACCGGCGCCCCTGCCCGCCCTCCTCGCCGACCGCCTGGCCCCCCTCCTCATCCCGCCGACGGCGCTTCGGCGGCTGCCACACCCGCGGCGTAGCCGTCATGTACAACCGCCGAGCCGACGGGATCGCCTCCTGGTCATGGACCACCGTCCACGCCTTCTCCGCCGACCCGGAAGACCGGTGCGCCTCATCACAGACCATCAGGTCCAGCGGGACCAGCTCCCGGCCCTCCCGCTCCCTCCAAGCCGCGTAAGCGTCCTCCACCGCCCCCGCCGAGGCGTACGTCGTATACAGCGTCAGCGGCTTCCCCGAGGCCGCCGCACGGTCGATCCACGAGCCGATGACCAGCGGATGCGTCGTCCTCGGCACCCCCTCCGGCAGCTCCTCCTGCACCAGCGAGCACACCGCCAACGCCTTACCCGCGCGGCCGGCCTCCACCCACGAGGCGCGCATCTGCGTCAGCAGGTCCAGGGTCGGCACGACCACCATCACCAGGCCCCGCGGCGCGAGCCGCTGCGCCGCGACCGCCCCCACGAAGGACTTGCCGGTGCCGGTGGCGAGCTGCACCGTGGCCCGCAGGCCCGCCGGCACCACCCGCCCCGGACGGGGCGTCAGCGCCCGCACGATGGCCTCCAGCGTCTCCTCCTGGTGTGAGTTCTCATTGGATGTGATGTAGCTGGTTGCTTCTGAGCTGGGCTTCGTTGCTTGGATTGAGAAGCTGTTCGGCGCGCAGCGAAGGGTA
>NZ_JBHUWH010000273.1:0-10571 GCF_042670125.1 Kitasatospora sp. NPDC057198
CGGCCGGCCGGTGCCCACCGACGGCGAGAGCGTCGGCGAACTCCAACTCCAGGGCCCCACGCTGTTCGACGGCTACCTCGGCCGGCCCGAGGCCACCGCCGCCGCCCGGACCGCCGACGGCTGGTTCCGCACCGGCGACGTCGCCGTCATCGGACCCGACGGCTTCCACCGGATCGTCGGCCGCGCCTCCGTCGACCTGATCAAGAGCGGCGGCTACCGGATCGGCGCCGGCGAGGTCGAGGCCGCGCTGCGCGACCACCCCGGCGTCGCCGACGCCGCCGTCATCGGCGCGCCCGACCCGGACCTCGGCCAGACCGTGGTCGCGTACGTCGTCGCGCACGGTGGACAGGCGCTCGGAGAACGGGAGTTGATCGACTTCGTGGCGGGCCGGCTCTCCGTCCACAAGCGCCCCCGGCGGGTCGTGCTGGTCGACGACCTGCCGCGCAACGCGATGGGTAAGGTGCTCAAGAAGCAGCTGCTGGACGCCGACGGGTAACCCCCCGCGCCGCCCCCGCCGCTTCCGCCGCCCGGCGCGCGCCCCCCGCGCGCGAACCCGCCCCTCGACGCGCCCTTTCAGGAGGCCGGGGAGTGGGTACCACTGGAGAGGCGCGGGGGCCGGTGCCCCGCGCTGCCCGGCGCCCGGCCGGGCCGCCGAGGAGGGGCAGGGATGCTTGTGATCGTCTGGGTCAACGGCGCGTTCGGAGCGGGCAAGACCAGCGCCTGCCGGGAGTTGCTCCGACTGCTGCCGGGAAGCCTGCTGTTCGACCCGGAGACCCTGGACCCGGTCCTGCGGGCCGCCCGTCCGGGCCGGGAGGACACCGACCCGTGGGAGTCGCCCGCCTGGCGGCGGCTCACCGCCGAGAGCGCCGCCGCGCTCGCCGCCGAGGCCGACGGACCGGTCCTCGTCCCCGCCGCGCTGCTGCGCCAGGAGCACCGCGACGAAGTCTTCGGCCTGCTCGCGGGCCGCGGCATCCCCGTCCACCACGTCGTCCTCGACCCCGTCGAGACCATCCTGCGAGCCCGGATCGCCACCCGCGAGGACGTCCCCGGAGACCCGGAGGCCACCGCCCGGCTCCGGCGGCGCGCCCGCGAGGCGCTGCCCGGCTACCTCACCGCCCGCGGCTGGCTCGCCGGGGACGCCCGGATGGTCGACAACGGCGTCCTGACCCCCCGGCAGACCGCCGAACGCATCGCCGAACTGGTGCGCGGCGGCGGCGCCCGCTGCCCGATCGTACGCAGCGAGGGCGGCGACGGGGACACCGTCGCCGCCGCGGTGCTGCTCTTCGACGACCGGGACCGCGTCCTGCTGGTCGACCCCGCCTACAAGCCGCACTGGGAGTTCCCCGGCGGCGTCGTCGAGAGCGGCGAACCGCCCACCGCGGCGGGCGTCCGCGAGGTCGCCGAAGAACTCGGCCTGCGCCTGCGGCCGGAGGACCTGCGGCTGCTCGCCGTCGACTGGGAACCCGGCGCGGGCCGCGGCCGCGGCGGCCTGCGACTGGTCTACGACGGCGGACGGCTCGGCCCCTCCCAGGTGCTGCGGCTGCGGCTGCCCGCCGGGGAACTGCGCGACTGGCACTTCGCCACCCTCCGGGAGGCCGCCGAGATGCTGCCCGCCGCGCGCATGCGGCGGCTGACCGCGGCACTGGAGGCCCGGGCGGTCGGCGAACTGCGCTACCTGGAGGGCGGACGGCCCGCCGCGACGGGGGTGGCGCCCGCGCGCTGAGAGAGCACTGCCAGGGGCTCGGGGAACGGCGAGCACGGGTCTGCTGACGGTTCACTGCCGTTGGGCGCATCGGCTTCGGGTTCTGTTTCAGGCACGCAGCAGCACGGACCTTCGATGGGCTCCGGCCGTCAGCAGCACGGACCCGCCGTTCCCCGGGCCCCTGATTGCGCATCCCGCCGTTCGTACCCGGGCCCCTGGTGGTGCGTGCTCGTCTGCCGACAGTTCCGGCGGGCAGGATGGGTGCATGCCGTTCACGCTCAGCCATGTCGCTGCTGTTCTGCCCGGCCTGCGGGCCGCGAAGCGTCGGGGGGCGCTGGTTGCTGCCGGGCTGGTCGCCGGCTCGATGGCGCCCGATGTGCCGTTCTTCGCCGAGTCCCTCGTCCGGGGGGCGTACCGGCACGGCGGGTTGACGCACCGTTGGTGGGCCGCGGCGACCGTCGACGTGGCGATCGGCGCCGGGCTGGTCGCCGGCTGGTACGGGCTGTGGCGCGAGCCCCTGCGGGCGGCGGTGCCGGGGCGGTGGAACGAGGTGGTGCCCGCGGGGCGGCCGACGGGTGGTGAACTCGCGCTGACGGCGGGCGCGTTGGCCGTCGGCGCGACCACTCACCTGGTCTGGGACTCCTTCACCCACCACGGCCGGGCCGGCGTCCGCGCCCTGCCCGTGCTGGAACGGCGGGTCGGCGGCGTCCCGCTGCACGGCGTCCTGCAGTACGGGACGTCGCTGGCCGGGCTGGCCGTGCTCGCGCGGTACGCCGGGCCGTGGCGGGAGAGCCGGAAGAGCACCGCCGCGCTGCTGGCCGCGGCGGCGCTGGCCGGGGCGGGGGAGCGGGTGCGGCGGCGCGAGCGCGGGTTCGTCGACGAGGCGTGCTTCGGCGCGGGCGCGGGGCTCGCGCTGGGGGCGGCGTTGCTCAGGCTGGGAGGAGAGCACCGCCAGGGGCTCGGTGAGAACGGCGAGAGGTGAAACCAGGGGCTCGGGGAACGGCGAGGCCGTGGCTGCTGACGGTTCATGGCCGTTGCGTGCCGCCGCTTCGGGTTCTGTTCACTGCACGCAGCAGCACGGACTCGCCGTTCCCCGAGCCCCCGGCGGTTGCTCTTCCTAGAGGTAGCCGTTGGTGGCGAGGTGGGCGCCGATGGCGCGGTAGGCGGCGGGGTCGTCGGGGGTGAGGGCGGCCAGGCCGTCGACGTAGCGGTTGTACATGCAGAAGGCGGCGGCGATCAGGACGGTGTCGTGGACGGTCTCGTCGTCGGCGCCGGCGGCCTTCGCGGCGGCGACGTCCTCGGGGGTGACGGACAGTCCGCTGTCGGCGACCTTGGCGGCGAGCCGGAGCAGGGCGCGCATCAGGTCGGTGACGGGGGCGGCGTCGAGGTCGGTCTGGACGGCCTCGACGAGGGCGAAATCGCCGTCGAGGCGGTGGGCGGCGGTGGCGCCGTGCGCGCCGGCGCAGTAGCGGGTGCGGTTGAGGGAGGAGACGTAGGCGGCGATGAGTTCGCGTTCGCCCACGCCCAACGGCGAATCCCCGCGCAGGAGTTGTTCGGCGAGTTCGCTCAGGCGCAGGCCGGAGGCGGGTTTGGCGGCGAGCAGGCCCCGGATGCCGGGGTCGTCGTTGGGGAGCGCGATGTGGGGCATGGGGGCCACTGAAGCGGTTCGGGGCGGGCTTGGCAAGGGCTTGACCTGGGGAGGCGGCGCCGGAACGGGACCGGACGACGCCGGGTCCGGAGGGGCGGGGCAGGGTCGCGGCGGGGGGCGGGCAGATTAGGATGGGCGACCGTGACTGACACCGGTAGCACCCAGGACCAGGCCCTCGCCGACGACACCGGTGACGGGGCTTCGGAGGAGCTCGCGGGCACCGGCCCGCAGGACGCGCGGGACGACGGAGCGGCGGCGCTCGACGGCGTGTGGGACGTCGTGGTGGTCGGCGCGGGCCCGGCGGGCTCATCGGCGGCGTACGCGGCGGCCCTGCGCGGGCGGCGGGTGCTGCTGCTCGACAAGGCCGAGCACCCCCGGTACAAGACCTGCGGCGGCGGCATCATCGGCCCCTCGCGGGACTCGCTGCCGGAGGACTTCAAACTGCCGCTGCAGGACCGCATCTCGGCGGTGACCTTCGCGCTGAACGGCCGCTGGACGCGGACCAGGCGCTCGAAGCGGATGCTGTTCGGCGTGGTCAACCGGGACGAGTTCGACCTGCGCCTGGTGCAGGCCGCCGAGCAGGCCGGGGCGGTGCTGGTGACCGGGGTGACCGCGACCGGCGTCGAGCAGCAGGGCGGCGACAGCCGCACCGTGTTCGTGACGCTGGCGGACGGCCGCCGGGTCGAGGCGCGGGCGGTGGTCGGCGCGGACGGTTCGGCCAGCCGGATCGGCCGGCACGTCGGGGTGAGCTTCGACCAGATCGACCTGGGCCTGGAGGCGGAGATCCCCGTCCCCGAGTCGGTGTCGCGGGCCTGGGCGGGCCGGATCCACCTGGACTGGGGCCCGCTGCCGGGCAGTTACGGCTGGGTGTTCCCGAAGACCGACTCGGGGACGCTGACGGTCGGGGTGATCTCGGCGCGCGGCGAGGGCGAGCGGACCAAGGAGTACCTGGCGGCGTACGTCCGCCGGCTGGGCCTGTCCGGGTTCGAGCCGCTGGTGGAGTCCGGGCACCTGACCCGCTGCCGGGCCGAGGACTCGCCGCTGTCGCGCGGCCGGGTGCTGGTCGCGGGCGACGCGGCCGGGCTGCTGGAGCCGTGGACCCGGGAGGGCATCTCGTACGCGCTGCGCTCGGGCCGGCTGGCCGGGGAGTGGGCGGTGCAGGTGGCCGAGGCGGGCGGCGCGGCGGACGTGCGGCGGCAGGCGCTGAACTACGCGTTCGCGATCAAGGCCGGGCTGGGGGTGGAGATGCGGGCCGGTAAGGTCATGCTGGCCTCGTTCGAGAAGCGCCCGTACCTGTTCCACCTGGCGGTGTCGGTGATCAACCCGGCGTGGCGGGCGTTCGCCCGGACCACCCAGGGGCACACCACGTTCGCGCAGCTGATGCGGGACCACCGGGCGGCGCGCAAGCTGGCGTCGGTCGCCGGACGGCAGTAGGGACGGGTCGGCCGCGGGCCCGCCCGGGAGGTCGTGCCTCCCGGGCGGGCGGTGCGGACGGGCGCGGGGGGTTGGGATTCGGGGGGCCGCCCCGCGCCCGCGTTCCGGGGTCACTTCAGGCGGGCGTCACTTCAGGCCGGCGTCCAGGGCGTTCATCAGGGTGCCGGACGGGGTGTCGCCGGACATCTCCCAGACCATGGCGCCCAGCAGGTTCTTGGACTTGAGCCAGGCGGTCTTCTGGCCGATCGACCAGGCGTCGTCGAAGCTCCACCACTGGCCGCCGTTGCCGGTGTAGCCGTAGGTGGAGACCGAGGCCGGGTCGTGGTATACGGTCAGGTTGGGCACCGAGGTGATCAGGTTGTTGTAGCCGCGGGTGCCGGCCTCCTCGGCGAACTGGC
This sequence comes from Kitasatospora sp. NPDC057198, assembly GCF_042670125.1. Lineage (NCBI taxonomy): Bacteria > Bacillati > Actinomycetota > Actinomycetes > Kitasatosporales > Streptomycetaceae > Kitasatospora > Kitasatospora sp. NPDC057198. The sequence goes on from NZ_JBHUWH010000273.1 coordinate 5,183, forward strand.
CGGGCGCGGCGCCGCCCGCGGCCTGCCAGGCGCCGTGCGCGCCGCCGTCGGTGACGTTCTGCCAGCCGCGGCCGTAGAACGGGAAGCCGATGGTGAGCTTGCGCGGGTTGACGCCCGCGTCGAGGTACGCCTTGACGGCGTTCTCGATCGAGAAGTGGAACGGGTACGGGTCGGCCGGGTCGGTGTACAGGTTGGCCTGCTGGCCGGTCCGGTTGGGCTCCCACGAGTTGTCGCTGCCGGAGCCGTGGAAGTCGTAGCCCTGCACGTTGGCGATGTCCAGGTACTGGAAGATCTGCGAGAGGTCCCAGCCCTGGCCGATCTTGGCCGGGTCGGCGGGGGTGAAGGCGGTGAGCAGCTTGTGCGAGCCGCCGAGGGCGTCGAGCTGGCGGCGGAACTCGGCCAGCAGCAGGGTCAGGTTCTGCTTGTCGTCGGCGGAGTAGTGGTTGCCGGCGTGGCCGTCGGGCGAGCCGGGCCATTCCCAGTCGATGTCGATGCCGTCGAAGATGCCGGCGCCGGTGCCGGGGCCGCCCGCGCCGTTGTAGGAGGGCAGGTTGCCCTTGATCCAGATGTCGATGCAGGAGGAGACCAGCTTCTTGCGGGAGGCGTCGGTGGCGGCCGCGTCCGAGAAGTACTTGGAGTACGTCCAGCCGCCGAGCGAGACCACGACCTTGAGGTTCGGGTGCTTCGCCTTGAGCTTCTTGAGCTGGTTGAGGTTGCCGCGCAGCGGCGACCAGCCGTCGTCGGCGACGCCGTCCACGGACTGGGCGGCGCTCATCGGGCGGGCGTAGTCGGCGTCGGCGTCACCGGCGCCGGTGCCCTGGTCCGGGTCCTGCGGGTCGGCGGTGGTGCCCTTGGTGACGCCCGCCATGCAGGTCAGGTTGACCGGGTCGATGTTCTCGAAGGCGTAGTTGATGACGTCGAGCTTGGCGGCGCTGCCGGAGGTGTCGAGGTTCTTGACGAAGTACTGGCGGCCGTAGATGCCCCACTGGACGAAGTAGCCGACCCGGGAGTACTTGCCGGGCCCGGCGAGGTCGCCGGTGGTGACGTTCAGCGTGCTGGAGGCGGGGGAGTTGTTGTCGGCGGCGTCCCGGGCCTTCACGGTGAACGCGTACGGGGTGGCGGGGGAGAGTTGGCCGACGGTGGCGGTGGTGCCGGTGACGGTCTGCACCAGGTTGCCGCCCTGGTAGACGTCGTACGCGGCGACCCGCTTGTTGTCGGTCGCGGCGTCCCAGGCCAGCGAGACGCCGGTGCTGGTGACGCCGGTGGAGCGCAGGTTGCCGGGCGCGGTTGGCGGCACGGTGTCGCTCGCCGGGTCGACGGTGGCGGCGCTCAGCGCGGCGCTGACCGGGCCGGTGTTGCCGCGGGTGTCCTTGGCCCGGACGGTCAGGCTGTACGAGGTGGCCGGGGTCAGGCCGGTCAGCGTGGTGGAGGTGCCGGTGGCCGAGCCGAGCACCACCGAGCCGCTGAGCACGTCGTACGAGGCGACCGGGAAGTCGCCCTTGGACGCGGCCGACCAGCTCAGCGAGAGGCTGTGCGCGGTGGCGTCGACCAGGGTCGGCGCGCCCGGCGCGGTCGGCGGGACGTCCGGGGTGCCGTCGCACTTGTCGCCGTTGACGCGGCAGTTCAGCGGGGCGGCGATCGGGCCGTTGCCGATGAACCAGAAGCTGTACGGCTCGGTCGAGCCGTTCGCCGGGACGGTCGCGTTGTAGTACGCGTTGGTGGCGACCACGTGGCTGCCGGTGGTGGTCGAGGTGCCGTTGTAGGTGCCGGTCATCGTGACGCCCGCGGGCAGGTCGAACTCCAGCGTCCAGCCGGTGACGGCCGTCGCGTTGGGGTTCTTCACGATGAAGGTGCCCTTCCACCAGGACCCGTAGTTGTCGCTGGTGAAGGTGGCGGTCAGCTTGGCCGCGGCGTGCGCGGGGGTGGCGGCGAGCAGGGCTATCGGCAGTGCGAGCGCGGCGAGCAGGGCCAGCAGACGGGCCCTGAGCCATTGCCTGGAGCGGACGTGCATCGGTACTCCCTGTCTGGTGTGGGGGATTCCGTACAGGGGTGCCGGGAGCGGCACTTGGAGGGTAAGTGGACTGGACCAACTCGTCAACAGGTCTATACCTTAAGAGAGTTGACGATCATTCGGGCGGTCCGGCGCGGCCGCTGTCGGTGCCCGGTGGCAGGATCACGGCCATGGGACTCGATGTGATGGTGGGCGCGCTGATCGGCGCCGAGGAGGACACGGCCGACTGGTTCCGCGCGGAGTGCGCGGAGATCGCCCGGGTACTGGCAGCCGAAGGGCTGCCGGGGTGGCGGGAGCCGGAGGACGGGCCCGCCTTCGACGACCGGATCTGGGGGTACTCGGGCCTGCACACGCTGCGCCGCCTCGCCGCCCACCTGGCCGCGGGCGGGCGGCTGCCCGAACCGCTGGCGGACGGGGAGCGGGCCACCGACGACCCGGTGCTGCGGGCGGCCTACGAGGACCTCCCGGACGACCCGCCCGGCCCGTTCGACCACCTGATCCACCACTCGGACTGCGAGGGCTACTACGTGCCGGTGGACTTCGCCCCCGTCCTGGCCGACCCGGAGCTGAGCGGCGGCCTGCTCGGCTCCTCGGTCCGGCTGCTGGCCGAACTGGACGAGCTCGCCCGGGTCCTGGGCCTGCCGGACGACCTCGACCCGAACGCCGAGGAGGTCTTCGACGCTTCCGAGGACCCGGACCCGGCGGCCGAGGGCTGGCGACGGTACGGCACCGAGGCGTTCATCTGCCTGCAACTGCGCCTGGCGGCGCGCTGCTCGGTGGAGACGGGGGCGGTACTGGCCTTCTGCTGAGACATCCAGGGGCTCGAGCACCATCAGGGGCTCGGGAGAGCACCATCAGGGGCTCGGGGAACGGCGAGGCCCAGTCTGCTGCGGGTTCACTGTTGGAGCGCGCATCGGCTTCGGGTTCTGTTTACGGCACGCAGCAGCACGGACCTTCGATGGGCTCCGACCGTCAGCAGCACGGACCCGCCGTTCCCCGGGCCCCTGATTTCGCCTCCCGCCGTTTGTGTCCGGGCCCCTGGCGGGGCTCCTCAGGGGCCCAGGAGTTGGTCGGCGAGGGGGCTGCGGGCGTACAGCACCAGGCGGCCGTGGCGGGCGCGGGTGACCAGGCGGGTGGCGTGCAGGACGGCGAGGTGCTGGCTGACCGCGCCGGGGGTGACGTCGAGGCGGCGGGCGAGTTCGGTGGTGGCGGTGGGTTCCTGGAGGAGGGCGAGCAGGCGGGCCTTGGGGGCGCCGAGGAGCTGCTCCAGGGCGTGCGGGGCGGGCGGCGGGTCGGGCGGGCCGGACAGGTTGCCCTGGCCGCGGGCCAGGTAGGTGATGGACGGGGTGAGGTCGGGGCCGATCGCGCTGAGGGCGCCGCGGGAGAAGCAGGTGGGCAGCAGGGCCAGGCCGCGCCGGTCCACGGTGACGTCGAGGTCGCCGTCGCCCCAGTCGCGGTCGATCGTCAGCACCCCGTCCGACCAGTGCAGTCGGTGGTCGAGGTCGGCGAACAGCCCGGCCGCGCCGCGCTCGGCCAGTACCCGGGAGCGGTGCACGATGTCGGCGCGCAGCACCGAACGGGCCCGCGGCCACCAGCCGGGCTCCAGGACGTGCGTCCAGTACGCCTGGAGGGCGTCGGCGACCTCGGCGATCAGGGTGGCGGGCCGGTCGGCGCGCTCGGCCAGCAGCGGCGGCAGCACCCGGTCGTGCGGGAGGAAGGTCACCGCGAGCTCGTCGGCCAGCCGGGCCGGGTCGAAGGCCCGGACCACGGCGAGTTCGGCCCGGAACTCGGGGAAGGGGACGGCCGGGCGGGGCGTCAGGAAGTCCGGCACGTACTTGTTGCTCGCCACCAGGGCGCGCAGCAGCGGCGCCTGCGGCAGCGCCTCGAAGGCCGGGCGCATCGCCTCGAACGCGGCGCCGTGCGGGTACTGGCCCGGATGGGTCCACATCCGCAGGCTGAGCACCGCCTCCTGGAGCGGCGAGCAGGCGAAGTAGGTCGCGGCCAGGTCCGCCAGGCCCAGCCGGAAGCGCAGCACCACGACCGTCCCCCCCGTCCCCGTGCCCGGACGTTTCAGGCCGGGGCTAAATCAATACCACGGACGCTCCGTGCCCGGTCTGATCGGGGCATGACCTCCACCGCTCCCGCGGCCGACCGGGCCGTGCCGCCGCCCCCTGCCCGCAGCCGGTTCGCCCGGCTGCTGCCCGAGGACCCGGTGCTGCGCCGGCTGTCCGCGATCACGCTGGTCAACACGGTCGGCAACGGGCTGGGCATGACGCTCGGGGTGGTCTACTTCACCCGGGTCACCGGCTTCGGCGTCGGCGCGGTCGGCCTGGTGCTGACCGTCGCCGGGGCGTTCGGGGTGGCGGCGGGCGTCCCGGCCGGGCGGCTGTCGGACCGGTACGGGCCCAAGCCGGTGCTGGTCGTGCTGCTGGCGCTGCAGGCGGTGTGCGCGGCGGCGTACGTGCTGGTGGACCGGTTCGCGGTGTTCGCGGTGCTGGCCTGCCTGGTGGCGGTCGCCGACCGGGGCGGTTCGGCGGTGCGCGGCGCGCTGTTCGCCGAGGTGCTGCCGGTCGACGGGCGGGTCGCGGGCCGGGCCTACCTGCGTTCGGTGACCAACATCGGCCTCGCGCTGGGCACCCTGGGGGCCGCGGCCGTCCTGCAACTGGACACCCGGGGCGCCTACTCGGCGGCGATGCTGGTCGACGCGGCCTCGTTCGGGGTGATCGCGGTGCTGTACGTGCTGCTGGTGCCGGGCACGCCGCGCACCCCCGAGCAGGCGGCGCGCTCCGCGGGCGGCCCGAACCCGGCGCTGCGCGACCGGGCCTTCCTCGCGCTGACCGGCCTGAACGCGGTGATCTCGCTGCAGTTCGTGATGATCGAGGTGGCCCTGCCGCTGTGGGTGGTGCGCGACACCGACGCGCCGCGCTGGATGGTGGCGGCCGGGCTGCTGGTGAACACGGCGGTGGTGATCGTGCTGCAGGTGCGGGCCACCCGGGGCACCGAACTGCCGCGGGCCGCCGCGCTGGTGTTCCGGCGCGGGGCGCTGCTGGTGGCGGCGTCCTGCCTGGTGCTGGGCCTGGCCGCGGGGCTGCCGGGCTGGGCGGCGGCGCTGCTGGTGGCGGGCGGGGTGGCCTGCCAGGCGCTCGGCGAGGTGTACAGCCAGGCGGGCGCCTGGGCGCTCAGCTACGACCTGGCGAAGGAGGACGCGCACGGCGCCTACCAGGGCGTGTTCAACACCGGCATGTCGGGCGGACTGATGCTCGGCCCGGTGCTGATGACCTCGGTGGTGATCGCGCACGGCCTGCTCGGCTGGGTGCTGCTGGCCGCGCTGTTCGCCGCCGCGGGCTGCGGGATGACGGCGCTGGTGCGGCGCTGAGG
>NZ_JBHUWH010000274.1:0-10566 GCF_042670125.1 Kitasatospora sp. NPDC057198
GCCCCGCCCCCCTTGTGCGGGAGGGCGGGGCCGGGCCCCTTCAGTGCTTCTCGGCGCTTCCGGCCGACGGCTCAGCGGCCGTCGAGCGGCACGTAGTCGCGGATCTCCACGCCGGTGTAGATCTGCCGCGGGCGGCCGATCCGGCTGGTCGGGTCCTTGATCATCTCGTGCCAGTGGGCGATCCAGCCGGGGAGCCGGCCGATCGCGAACAGCACGGTGAACATGCTGGTCGGGAAGCCCATCGCGCGGTAGATCAGGCCGGTGTAGAAGTCCACGTTCGGGTAGAGCCGGCGCGAGACGAAGAAGTCGTCCTTGAGCGCGTGCTCCTCCAGCTTGAGGGCGATCTCCAGCAGCTCGTCGGACTGGCCGAGCTGGGCGAGCACCTCGTGGGCGAGCACCTTGACCTGCGCGGCGCGCGGGTCGAACGCCTTGTAGACGCGGTGGCCGAAGCCCATCAGCTTGACGCCGTCCTCGCGGTTCTTCACCTTGCGGATGAACGCGTCGACGTCGCCGCCGTCCTTCTGGATCTGCTCGAGCATCTCCAGCACGGCCTGGTTGGCGCCGCCGTGCAGCGGGCCCCACAGCGCCGAGATGCCCGCCGAGATGGAGGCGAACAGGTTGGCGTGCGAGGAGCCGACCAGGCGCACCGTCGAGGTGGAGCAGTTCTGCTCGTGGTCCGCGTGCAGGATGAGCAGCTTGTCCAGGGCGTTGACCACGACCGGGTTGAGCTCGTAGTCCTCGGCCGGGACGGCGAAGGTCATCCGCAGGAAGTTCTCGACGTAGCCGAGGTCGTTGCGCGGGTAGACGAAGGGCTGGCCCATCGCCTTCTTGTACGCGTACGCCGCGATGGTCGGCAGCTTCGCCAGCAGGCGGACCGTCGACAGGTTGCGCTGCGCCTCGTCGAACGGGTTGTGGCTCTCCGGGTAGAACGTGGAGAGCGCGCCGACCACCGAGGAGAGCATCGCCATCGGGTGCGCGTCCCGGGGGAAGCCCTGGAAGAAGCGCTTGACGTCCTCGTGCAGCAGGGTGTGCTGGGTGATCTCGTTGCTGAACGCGGCCAGCTCGCCCGCGTTCGGCAGCTCACCGTTGATCAGCAGGTAAGCGGTCTCGATGAAGTTGGCCTCCGCGGCCAACTGCTCGATCGGGTAGCCGCGGTAGCGCAGGATGCCGGCGTCACCATCGATGAAGGTGATCGCGGACTTGTTGGCGGCGGTGTTGCCGAAACCGTTGTCCAGGGTGACCAGGCCGGTCTGCGGGAGCAGCTTCGAGATGTCGAAGCCGGAGTTGCCCGCAGTGCTCTCGACGACGGGGTACTCGTACTCGCCGTCCTGGTACCGCAGTACTACCGATTTGTCGCTCACGTCTTCCTCACCGACGAAATTGATCCTCATCCGACTGCCCTGACTGTCTCAACGATCCCCCACCCGAAGGACGGCCGCGCACCCGGGGGTGGCCCCGGGAAGGACCGGGGCCTACAAACTCCGCTGCCGCCACCGGTGCGAACCGGACAAGATCGGCAGCGGCACCGGACCAGGTTCCGCCCTAAATCTCTTCACGTCAAGACAACCTCTGAACGTACCGTACCGCCTCGAACTCAGCCCGCAGCCAATCTGTGGCCCAGCGCGGAGTGCCGCCGGTCGGTGCTCACCGCCCGCACCGCCTGCCCGATGGCCTTGCGCGACCCGACCAGCACCACCAGCTTCTTGGCCCGCGTCACCGCCGTGTACAACAGGTTCCGCTGGAGCATGTTCCACGCCGAGGTGGTGACGGGAATCACCACCGCCGGGTACTCGCTGCCCTGCGAACGGTGGATCGTCACCGCGTACGCGTGCGCCAGCTCGTCGAGCTCGTCGAAGTCGTACGGCACCTCCTCGTCCTCGTCGGTCATCACCGTCAGCCGCTGGTCGTCCACGCTCAGTGCCGTCACGACGCCCACTGTGCCGTTGAAGACGCCGCTGCGCCCCTTGTCGTAGTTGTTCCGGATCTGGGTGACCTTGTCGCCGACCCGGAACGTCCGCCCGCCGAACCGGCGTTCGGGCAGGCCCTCGCGGGCCGGGGTGACGGCCGACTGGAGCAGCGTGTTCAGCGCGCCCGCGCCGGCCGGGCCGCGGTGCATCGGCGCCAGCACCTGGACGTCCCGGCGCGGATCGAGGCCGAAGCGCTGCGGGATCCGGCGGGCCACCACGTCCACCGTCAGGCCGGCCGCGCGCTCCGCGTCGTCCTCGACGAACAGGAAGAAGTCCGGCAGGCCCTCGGTCAGCGGCGGCAGGCCCTCGTTGATCCGGTGCGCGTTGACCACCACGCCGGACTGCTGGGCCTGCCGGAAGATCCTGGTCAGCCGCACCGACGGGACGGGGCTGCCGGGCGAGAGCAGGTCCCGCAGCACCTTGCCCGCCCCCACCGAGGGCAGCTGGTCGACGTCCCCCACGAACAGCAGGTGGGCGCCCGGCGCGACCGCCTTGGCCAGCTTGTTCGCCAGGATCAGGTCGAGCATCGACGCCTCGTCGACCACCACCAGGTCCGCGTCCAGCGGCCGGTCCCGGTCGTACGCGGCGTCCCCGCCCGGCTTCAGCTCCAGCAGCCGGTGCACCGTGGACGCCTCCGCGCCGGTCAGCTCCGCCAGCCGCTTCGCGGCCCGCCCGGTCGGCGCCGCCAGCACCACCTTCGCCCGCTTCGCCAGCGCCAGCTGCACGATCGACCGCACCGTGAACGACTTGCCGCAGCCCGGCCCGCCGGTCAGCACCGCGACCTTCTCGGTCAGCGCCAGGCGCACCGACTGCTCCTGCTCCGGGGCGAGTTCGGCGCCCGTCCGCTTCGCCAGCCAGCCCAGCGCGGCCGGCCAGTCCACCTCCTGGAACCACGGCATCCGGTCCTCCGGGGTGCGCAGCAGCCGCAGCAGCTGGCCGGCCAGCGAGACCTCCGCCCGGTGGAACGGCACCAGGTACACCGCCGTGACCTCCTGCCCCTCCGCGCCCGGCAGCCGCTCGCGCACCACGCCCTCCTCGGCGACCAGCTCCGCCAGGCAGTCGATCACCAGCCCCACGTCCACCTGCAGCAGCTTCACGCCGTCCGCGATCAGCCGCTCCTCCGGCAGGTAGCAGTTCCCGTCGTCGGTGGACTGCGACAGCGCGTACTGCAGGCCCGCCTTCACCCGCTCCGGCGAGTCGTGCGGGATGCCCACCGCCTGCGCGATCCGGTCCGCCGTCAGGAAGCCGATGCCCCACACGTCCGCCGCCAGGCGGTACGGCTGGTTCTTCACCACCCCGATCGAGGCGTCGCCGTACTGCTTGTAGATCCGCACCGCCAGCGAGGTCGACACCTGGACGCCCTGCAGGAAGACCATCACCTCCTTGATGGACTTCTGCTCCTCCCACGCCTTCGCGATCATCTTCGTCCGCTTCGGGCCCAGGCCCGGCACCTCGATCAGCCGCTTCGGCTCGTTCTCGATCACCTCCAGGGTCTCCACCCCGAAGTGCTCCACGATCCGCTCGGCGAACCGCGGGCCGATACCCTTGATCAGCCCCGAGCCCAGGTACCGCTGGATGCCCTGGACGGTGGCCGGCAGCACCGTCGTGTAGTTCTCCACCGTGAACTGCCGCCCGAACTTCGGGTGCGAACCCCACCGCCCGAACAGCCGCAGGCTCTCCCCCACCTGCGCGCCCAGCAGCGCCCCCACCACCGTCAGCAGGTCGTTCGCGCCGCGGCCGGTGTCCACCCGGGCGACCGTGTACCCGGTCTCCTCGTTGGCGTACGTGATCCGCTCCAGGACCCCCTCCACCTGCGCCAGCTGCACCGGACACCTCACCCGCGATCAGGAACACACCACCGCGAAAGGTACTCCGCCCGGCTGACACCCCGCCCCGACCCGACGAAGCGGACCCGACGGGGCCGCGCGCCCGCGGCGCACGGCCCCGTCACCCCCGGGAGGACCCGCCGCTACCCGCCCTCCCCCAGCCGGAGCACCCGCGGGACGCGCCCGCGCCCCGCCACGCCCTCCAGCGCCGCCGCGCACGGCACCAGCACCAGCAGTCCGACCGCCGCCACCGCGACGCCCGCCCAGTCCGGGGCGAACGCCGGCGCACCGGGCCCCTGGGTGAAGGCCCGCAGCTCCAGGGCCGGCCCCAGCAGCCACGGCAGCGCCAGCCCGAGCAGCGTGCCGCCGACCACGGCCGCCGCCACCACCGGGAGCAGCTGGACGAGTTGGACCCCCGCCGCGGCCCGCCCGCCGAGCCCCAGCGTCCGCAGGTGGGCGAGCACCCGCCCGCGCTCCACCGAGCTGAGCAGCAGCTCCAGGACCACCGCGAGCAGCCCCAGCAGCAGGCCGATCGCCGCCGACGCTTGGAACGCCGTGTCCAGCGCGGACACCAGCCCGTCGGCCGACGACTCCCGCAACTCCCGGTCCAGGTAACGGATCTCGATCGGCGCACCGCGGCTGATCGCCCCGCCCGCCGCGCCGCCGCCGCCCGCGCCCGCGGCCGCCGCCGAACCCGCCACCACCGTCCGCAGCCGCTCCGCGTCGATCCGGCCCGCGCCCGCCGCCGATCCGGGCCGGCCCGGATCGGCGAACAGCACCGCCGCGTTGCGCTGCCCGCTCTGCTTGGGCAGCCGCTCCGCGCCCGGACCGCCGAACACCAGCAGTCCGCCCGCGGTGCCGGCGTCGCCCACCACCGGCCCGATCGCCCGGTCCGCGGCCGCCCCGTCCGGGAGCGTCCCGACGATCCGCGCCCGGAACCGGCTGATCCCGGCGTCCACGTCGAACGCGCCGTCCGGGAACCGGTCCGCCGTCGCCCGGTCGGCCAGCGCCGGGAGCTCCGCGCCCTCGGCCAGCGGCTCGGCCAGCTCCGGGGCGGCCAGCGCCGCGGCCAGCCGCGAGGACGGCTCGAACCGGGCCAGCTCCGCCGGATCCACCCCGACCAGGCCCACGCCCCGCAGCTTCGCGCCGTCCTCGTCCGAGGTCAGCGTGCCCTGCCCGCCGCGTACCTGGAGCACCCCGGCGACCCCCGGCACCTTCCCCAGCCCGTCGACCGGCAGCGCGCGCTGCGACGGCCCGAGGACCACCGCATCACCGCCGGTGCGCCAGCGCGCGGCCTCCGCCCGGCCCTCCCGGACCGTGCCGGACACCAGCGCGCCGAACACCGCGCAGGCCAGCGCCGGCACCAGCACCAGCAGCGCCGTCGCCGCCGCGCCCGAACGCCGCCCGGCCTGCGCCAGGCCGACCAGCGCGACCGCGCCGCGACCGCGCCGCGCCCACCGGGTCACCAGCCGCAGCGGCACCGGGTACACCCGCAGCACCACCACCACCGCCGCCAGGCCCAGCACCACCGGCACCAGGGCCATCTGGGGATCGGTCCCGGCCCCCGCCGGCACCGCGCCGCGCAGCCGCAACTGCAGCACGCCCACCACCGCGAGCAGCAGCACCGCCCCCTCCGCGGCCGGCCGCGCCGACAGGCCCAGCGCCCGCTTCAGGCCCCGCCGGCGCACCGGCTCCCGGCCCGCCCGGCGGGCCTCCCGGCCCTGCCACCACACCGCCACCGCCGGGGCGCACGCCACCAGCGCCACCGCCACCGCCGCCGGCCACCACGCGCCCAGCGGCCGCCCGCCGGACCACCGGACGGACACCGCCCAGCCCGCCAACAGGCCCGCCAGGGCCGCCGGGACGGCCTCCAGCAGCCGAACGGCGGCCAGTGCGGGCTCACCCGCGCCGCGGGCCCGCTGCAGCGCCAGGGCCCCCTCCCTGCGCCTCGCGCCGAGCCGGGCCGCGGCCACCGCCGTGGACACCCCGACCGACAGCAGGCCCGCCAGCGCGAAGGACTGCAGCACCACCGTCCGGACCCGCTGCACCGCGAACGCGTCCGCCAGCCCCGACACCTGCTGGGTCAGCGTCGGCGGCGCCATCGTCCGCGTCCCGGCGTGGCAGGGGAACCGGTCCGAGACCACCCCGCCGCACGCCGCCATCGCCAGCGCCTCGCCGAACCCCCGGGCTCCGCTCGACAGTTCGGCCGCACCGGCCGCCGTGCCCGCGGTGCCCCAGGGCTGCTCCGCGGTCCAGAACACCCAGGTGGCGTCCAGCGACCGCGAGCCGCGCGCCTCCATCGCCTCCAGGCCCGCCGCGGACACCATCGCCTGCCCGTACCTGATGTACACGCTCGGCCGGTCCTGCGAGTCCATCGGCGAGTTCAGCAGCGGCAGTTCGCGCCACAGGTCGTCCGAACCGTCCAGCGGCTCGAACTCGCCGACCACCACCGCGTCGGTGAAGCCGGTCCCCCCGGGCGGCCCGGAGAAGTGCACCCGCTGGCCGACCTTCAGGCCGAACTGCTCCAACGAGGCCGCGGACAGCCCCAGTTCGACCGGCGCCTTCCCCGGATCGGCCGGCAGCCCCGGCGCCCGGCCGGCCACCCAGCGCACCCGGTCCGCCGCGTCCTGCGCGTACACCAGCGACAGCACCCCCGGGTTGCCGTGCGGCTGGGGCACACCGTCGCCCGACAGTTCCATGCCGGCGGCCTGCGCCCAGCCCGACACCCGGACCAGGGACCGCGCCAGCTCACCGGAGGAACTCTGCCGCATCCCCTCCCCGACCCTGGTCAGGTCCTCGTCCAGGGTGCCGAACCGCGGCGCCAGCGACGCCCCCTTGCCGTCCACCGGCGGGTTCACCGACGCGACCGCCTTCAGCAGCGGGCCGTTCACCTGCGCCACGTCCAGCCGGCGCGCCACCTCCTTCGTCGCCAGCCGGTCGAACACCGGCGGCCACAGCAGCGTCGCCACCGTCAGCACCGCCGACAGCACCGCCAGCACCACCAGCACCGGCCAGCCCGTCCGGGCCTCCCGCGCCGCCGGCCGCCAGCCGCCGAACCCGCCCGGCCGCAGCCGGACCGAACGCCTTCCGTCCCGCCCGATCATCCGTTCTCCCCCGCCCGCAGCTCACGCGCCAGATCGACCCGCGCCAACATCCGCGACAGCACCAGCACCACCGAACCGACCCCCAGGCCGGTCGCCAGCACCACCACCGCCGTCCAGCCCCAGCCCACCGTCGGCTCCAGCGCCGGGAACACCGCCCGGCCGCCGTTGTCGACCACGATCAGCGGCAGGACCACCGCCGCCAGCACCACGCCCAGGACGGCACCCAGCGCCACCGCGAAACCGACCACCACCGACTGCTCCAGCCGCAGCACCCCGGCCAACTGCCGGCGCCGCACGCCGAGCGCCCGCAGCACCGCGAACTCCCGCCGCCTGGAACGCGCCGACCCCACCGCGTGCACCGTGAACCCGGCCACCGCGAACACCGGCGACAGCACCAGCGACAGCACCAGCGCACTGCGCCGCCCGGACCGGAACGGGTCCGCGGCCAGCGCCGCCGCCCGCGCCCGGACACTGTCCACCCGGCCCAGCCGCGGATCGGCCGCGATCGCCCGCTCCGCCCGCACCCCGCCGTCCTCCGACGACGCGGCCAGCAGCCACGCCTCGTCCGCCACCGGGTCCGACCCGAGCACCGACCGGACCGCGGACAGCGCCTTCAGATCCACCAACACCTGTGGCACGTCACGCCCCTGACCACCCGGCAGGTCGTCCAGCACGCCGACGACCAGCAGCCCGAACTGGTCCTCCTCCCCGGACAGCAGCCGGGTCTGCGCGCCCGCCGCGAGCCCGGTCTCCCGCAGGAAGGCCGCGTTCACCAGCGCCGGCACCACGTCCCGCTTCTTACCCCCGGACTGCGGCAGCAGCGCGAACGACACCGTGTCGTCCCCCGTGCTCAGCGAGAACGACTCCGCCTCGTCCGCGGGCACCCCGATCTCCGGAGCGGCCGCGCGCACCACCGCCGTCAGCAGCGCCCCGTCCGACCGGGACGACGACGAGCACACCCCCGACTTGAGCTCCGGCCACCCCTGGCCCGCCTCGTCGCGCCCCGGGCACCCCAGGCCGACCGCCCGGTCCGGCGTCCCCCGGGTGACGTTCGCCCACCGCGTCGCCTCCGGCATCGAAGCACCCCCGACACCCGACACCGTGAGCGTCAGCAGCGCCCGCGGGTACCCCTTCACCGGCGCGGACCGCAGCGACAACCGGGTCACCTGCAACGGGTAGTGCAGCCCCTCCGCGGCCAGCGGCAGCGACACCGTACGGGACACCCCGTCCGGCACCACCCGCGCCCGGAGCGACGCCACCAGGCCGCCCGCGTCCTCCACCTGGGCCTCCAGCCACACCGGGCCGGTCCGCTCCACCGGGTCCTGCGACGCCACCGACGCCTGCACGTCCACCGACGCCGGCCGCCCCGCGAGCACCATCCCGTGCGCCGGGACGTCCGCCCCCAACCGGTCCAACTGACCGGCCAGCGAGCCCCGTTCCAGATCCGAACGCAGCGCGGGCACCGCGTGCACCGACGCCCCCGACTCCATCCGGGCCGCGGTCGCCACCGGCCGCACCGCCCCGGCGTCCAGCCCGAACACCGTGGTCGGCACACCGCGCACCGTGCCCTGCACCGACACCAGCGGCGTCACCGCCGCCACCCCGGGCAACCCCGCCAGCGCCCCGTACCGCTGCCCCACCGGGAGTTCACCGCCCGACACCCGCAGGTCCGCGCCCACCTCGAACGCGGCCCGGTCCCGGTCGTTCGGCGGCTCGCCGGCGATCACCGTGGTGGTCAACGCCCCCACCGCCAGCGCCAGCGCCATCAACAGCACCGGAGCGCCCTGCCCCGCACGCCCCCGGCTCACCTGCCAGCCGCCCAACGGGGCCACCAGACCCCGCCCGCGCCGCGCCAGCGCCTCCAACAACCGCCCCAGCGGCGGCAACAGACGCAGCAACAGCAACGCCGCCGCCACCGTCATCACCACCGGGGCCACCACCAGCACCGGATCGAACCCGACCGCGCTCGACGCCGGACTCAGCAACCCCCGGTACTGCCGCAACTGCCAGTACGCCAGCACCGCGACCGCCGCCAGCACCAGGTCCGCCCCGGCCCGCTGCGCAACCACCCGGCGCGCACTGCGCGATGGCGTCTCCCGTTCGCCACCGTCAGCCGTCCACACCACCGGCAGCAGCGCCGCACACCCGTGCAGCACCAACGCCGTTCCCGCCACGGCCCACGCCGCCGGCCCGGACGCCTCCGCGGCCGCACCCTCCACCGGCAACCCCAGCCGCTCCAGCAACCCCAGCAGCGGCCCCGCCGCCCACAGCCCCAGCAGCGCCGCCGGCACCGTGCACAGCGCCCACTCCGCCGCGGCGGCCCCCAGCAACCGGGCCCGACCCGCGCCGCGCGCCAACTGCAGCAGCAGCTCCGCCCGCCGGAAGTCCGCCAGTTGACGGGCCGTCAGCACCATCGTCACCGCCGACAGCACACCCAGCATCGTCACCGGCACCAGCATCCCGGAACGCGCCACCATCATCGGCGACCGCAGCCCGTCCAGCGCCTGCGGGATCTCACTGACCGCCCGCAACGTCGTCAGCGGCGGCTCCGTCCCGTGGAACACCGACCTGACCACGTTGCCCCCGGTCAGCTGCTCCACCCGGTCGCGCACCGCCGTCAACCCGTCGATCCGCAACCCCCGGACGTCCGGCACCGCCGTCCACTGCACGTCCACCTCCTCGTGCAGCAACGGCGCCGTCCGCAGCAGCTCCCGCGACGCCAGCACCAGCCCCGACGGCGTCCTCAGCGACGACGACACGGCCCACGACCGCCACACCGCCTCCGTCCCCGGCGCCGGCCGGTACACCCCGCTCACCGTCACCGGCATCGACGCGTCGATCCTCTTCACCGGCATCGTCGCCCCGACCGACACCCCCAGCCAGCGCGCCGCCTCCTCCGACAGCGCCACCTGCCCCGCCCCCTGGGGCCAGGCACCCCGCGTCAACTGCGCGAAGCGCTGCGGATCCGCCACCGCGATCGGCACCACCGGCAACCCCGAGGCGTTCGCCCCCGTCGCCGCCCCGACCGTCGACCCCGGCGGCAGCGGCACCGACAGCGCATTGGAACTGTGCAGCACCTCCTCCACCTGCACCGGCACCCCCGGCAACACCCGCCGCAACGCCGCCCGCACCTGGGCGTCCGCCTTCGCGTCCGCCCCCTCCGCGTACCGCCCCGCCACCGAGACGGACAGCCGCGGATCACCCTCCAACCGCTGCCGCATCCCCTCCGTGACCGAACTCGCCGTCAACGCCGTCAACGCCGTCAACACCGCCACCGCCAACAACACCGTCACCGCCGCGGCCCCCAGCACGACCCCGTGCTGCCCGGCCCGGCGCACACCGGCGGGTGAACCCCGCCCGTCCGCTCTCATGTCCCCCGAAGTCCTTCCGTCGTCGATCGTCGATCGGTGGTCTGGACCAATCCTGCTGACGGGCAGTCTGCCGCCAACCCCTCTGTCCAAACAACCGTCCGACGATCACGGACCGGACTCGTTCGCCTGCCGCCGACCCCCGATTTCGACCCGGGAACGCGAAAAAGCCCCCCGACGTCCCGTCGGGGGGCTTTTCCTTCAATGATTGTTCGGCGGCGTCCTACTCTCCCACAGGGTCCCCCCTGCAGTACCATCGGCGCTGTGAGGCTTAGCTTCCGGGTTCGGAATGTAACCGGGC
>NZ_JBHUWH010000275.1:0-10553 GCF_042670125.1 Kitasatospora sp. NPDC057198
GTGTTCGCCGAGACCTTCGACCGGGTCTGCGGGCTGCTGGAACTCGAACTCGGCGTCTCCGTGCGGGACGTGGTGCTCGGCGACGGCGACGGATCGCTGGTGGACCGGACGCTGTACGCGCAGACCGGCCTGTTCGCCTTCGAGGTGGCGCTCGCGGAGGTGCTGCGGGCGGCGGGTGTGGTGCCGGACGCGGTGGTGGGCCACTCGGTGGGTGAGGTGGCGGCTGCGCATGTGGCGGGTGTGTTGTCGCTGCCGGATGCGGTGCGGTTGGTGGCGACGCGGGCGCGGTTGATGGAGGCGTTGCCGCACGGTGGGGCGATGGCGGCGGTCAACGCGCCGGAGGCGGATGTCCTGGTGACGCTCGCCGGGGTGCCGGGTGCGGTGGTCGCGGCGGTCAACGGGCCGGACTCGGTGGTGGTCTCGGGTGAGACCGAGGCTGTCGAGCGGGTGGTGGAGATCTGGCGGGAGCGTGGTCGCCGGGTGCGGCGGCTGCGGGTCTCGCACGCCTTCCACTCGCCCGCGATGGACCCGGTGGTCGCCGAACTGGAGTCCGTGGCGGGAGAGTTGGTCCACCACCGTCCGCAGGTGCTCTGGGCGGGTGCGTTGACGGGTGAGCTGGTCGGTGAGTGCGAGCCGGGTTACTGGGCGGCGCAGACCCGGCGGGCGGTGCGGTTCGCGGACGCGGTGGCGGCGCTGGCGGCGCAGGGTGTGACGGTGTTCGTCGAGGTCGGCCCGGACGGGTCGCTCTCCTCGCTGGGCCCGGACGCGGTGGCGGGTGTCGCGGGCGAGGAGCCCGTGTTCGTGCCGTTGCAGCGCCGCGACGAGCAGGGGACGGCCGGTCTGCTGGCCGGGCTGGCCCGTGCGTTCGTCAACGGCGCGGCGGTGGACTGGAGTTCGGTCCTGCCGGCCGCCCGGCCGGTCGAACTGCCGACGTACGCCTTCGACCGGCAGCGGTTCTGGCCGGAGGGCGTGATCTCCCTCGCCCCGCCCGCCGCCCTGGCCGGGGGCGAGCCGGGGACGGCGGCCGAGTCGGCGTTCTGGGCGGCCGTCGAGGGCGGCGACCTGGCGGCGCTGGCCGACACCCTGGCCGTCGAGGACCACCAACTGGCCGACATCCTGCCCGCGTTGGCGTCCTGGCGGCGCAGCGAACGGGACCGGCTGGTGACCACGGACTGGCGGTACCGGACGACCTGGTCGGCGA
Organism: Kitasatospora sp. NPDC057198; assembly: GCF_042670125.1. Classification (NCBI taxonomy): domain Bacteria; kingdom Bacillati; phylum Actinomycetota; class Actinomycetes; order Kitasatosporales; family Streptomycetaceae; genus Kitasatospora; species Kitasatospora sp. NPDC057198. The sequence continues at coordinate 1,202 of NZ_JBHUWH010000275.1, forward strand.
TCGCCGAGCCCGACTCGCGCGTCCTGTCCGGTACTTGGCTGCTGGTCGTGCCCGCCGGGGTGGATGCGGAGCCGTATGCGGCGGCGCTGTCCGGGCGTGGTGCGGAGGTCGTTGCGGTGACGGTGGACACCGTCGACCGGGCCGAGTTGGCCGCCCTGCTGGCAGGTGTCGAGGCCCCGGTGGCGGGTGTGCTGTCGCTGCTGGCGCTGGACGAGACGCCGTTGGCCGAACTGCCTTCTGTTACCGGTGGATTGGCGGCCACTCTCGCGTTGGTGCAGGCGCTGGGCGACGCGGGTGTCACCGCGCCGCTCTGGTTGGCCACCCGTGGTGCGGTGGCGGCCGGGCCCGGTGAGGCGTTGTCGAGTCCGGTGCAGGCGCAGGTGTGGGGTCTGGGGCGGGTCGCCGCGCTGGAGCACCCGGAGCGCTGGGGTGGGTTGGTCGATCTGCCGGAGGTGCTGGAGGGTCGTTCGGCGGCCCGGTTGGCGGCGGTGCTGGCGGGTTGTGGTGAGGGTGAGGTGGCTGTTCGGTCGGCCGGGATCCTGGGTCGCCGGCTGTCGCGGGTGCCTCGGCGTGAGGGTCTGGTGGAGTGGTCGCCGCGTGGTGCTGCGCTGGTGACGGGTGGTACGGGTGCGATTGCCGGGCACGTGGCGCGGTGGTTGGCGGGTGGTGGGGTCGGGCGTCTGGTGCTGACCGGCCGCTCCGGCCCGGCTGCGGCCGGGGTGGCGGCGACGGTGGCCGACCTGGCCGCCCGTGGCGCCCGGGTGGACGTCGTCTCCTGCGATGTGACGGATCGTCCGGCGCTGGCCGGGCTGGTCGAGTGGGTCGGCCCCGAGCTGTCCTCGGTGTTCCACACCGCCGCCGTGCTGGACGACGGCGTCCTCGACCGGCTCACCCCGGAACGGCTGGCGTCCGTCCTGCGGGTGAAGGCCGAAGGCGCGTCCCTGCTGGACGAGTTGACATCCGGCCTCGACCTGGACGCGTTCGTGCTGTTCTCCTCGGCCGCGTCCACCCTGGGTGCCGCCGGGCAGGGCAACTACGCGGCCGCCAACGCCTACCTGGACGCGCTCGCCGAGCAGCGGCGCTCGCGCGGCCTGGCCGGCCTCGCGGTCGCCTGGGGCGCCTGGGCGGGCGGCGGGTTCGCCGAGTCCAGCGCGGCGGCCCGGGCCCGGGTCGAGCGCGGTCCGATGCCCGCGATGGACCCGCAGCTCGCCGTCCGGGCGCTGGCCGAGTCGCTGGCCGGGCCGGAGGCCGTGGTCACCGTCATGGACGTCGACTGGGCCCAACTCGCCGACGGTGCGGGCCCGGTGGACGTCCGGCGGGCGCCGCTCTTCCGTGACCTGCCCGAGGTCTGCCGGCTCGCCGCCGCGAACCCGGCCGGGACGCCGCGCCGCGAGGGCGAACTCGCCCACCGGCTGGCCGGGTCGGGCCGGGCCGAACAGGAGCGGGTGCTCACCGACCTGGTCCGGCACGAAGTCGCGGTCGTGCTCGGCCACGCCTCCGCCGAGGCGATCGGGGAGCGCCGGACGTTCAAGGACCTGGGCTTCGACTCGCTGACCGCCGTCGACCTGCGCAACCGCCTGGGCGCGGCCACCGGCGTCCGGCTGCCCGCCACCCTGGTGTTCGACCACCCGACGCCGCTGCTGCTCGCCGCCTTCCTGCGCACCGAGCTGACCGGCGAGGCTGCCGACGCGGGCGGCGTCCTGGCGGTGGCGGGCAACGCCACCGACGAGCCGCTGGCGATCGTCGGCATGGCCTGCCGGTTCCCCGGCGGCGCGACCACCCCCGAGGAGTTCTGGGACCTGCTGGCCTCCGGCGGCGACGCCGTGAGCGGCTTCCCCACCGACCGCGGCTGGGACCTCGAGGGCGTCTACGACCCCGACGGCGAGCGCGAGAACACCTCGTACGTCGCCCAGGGCGCCTTCGTCCGGGACGCGGCGGGCTTCGACGCCGACTTCTTCGGGATCTCGCCGCGCGAGGCCCTGGCCATGGACCCGCAGCAGCGCCTGCTGCTGGAGACCTCCTGGGAGGCGCTGGAGCGCGCGGGCATCGACCCGGCGACCCTGCACGGCACGGCCACCGGCGTCTTCGCGGGCGGCTACGCCTCGGGCTACGGCTTCACCCTGGCCGGCGAGGCCAACGCGGGCGTCGAGGGCCACCTGCTGACCGGCAACGCGACCAGCGTGCTCTCCGGCCGCGTCTCCTACGTGCTGGGCCTGGAGGGCCCGGCCGTCACCGTCGACACCGCCTGTTCCTCCTCGCTGGTCGCCCTGCACCTGGCCGCGCAGGCGCTGCGCTCCGGCGAGTGCACGCTCGCCCTGGCCGGCGGTGCGACCGTGATGGCCACCCCCGGCATGTTCATCGACTTCTCCCGCCAGCAGGGCCTGTCGGCCGACGGCCGCTGCCGCGCGTTCTCCGAGGACGCGGACGGCACCGGCTGGGCCGAGGGCGCGGGCATGCTGGTCGTCGAGCGGCTCTCCGACGCCCGCCGCAACGGGCACCCGGTGCTGGCGGTACTGCGCGGCTCGGCCGTCAACCAGGACGGCGCGTCCAACGGCCTGACCGCCCCGAACGGCCCGTCCCAGCAGCGGGTGATCCGGGCGGCGCTCGCCAACGCCCGCCTGTCGCCCGCCGACGTGGACGTGGTCGAGGCGCACGGCACCGGCACCACGCTGGGCGACCCGATCGAGGCCCAGGCGCTGCTGGCCACCTACGGCCAGGACCGGCCGGCCGAACGGCCGCTGCTGCTCGGCTCGGTGAAGTCCAACATCGGGCACACCCAGGCCGCCGCCGGTGTCGCCGGTGTGATCAAGATGGTGCTGGCGCTCCAGCACGAACTGCTGCCGCCGACCCTGCACGCCGAGACCCCGTCCACGCACGTGGACTGGACGGCGGGCGAGGTCGCACTGCTGGCCGAGCCCGTGCCGTGGACCGCCGGGGAGCGGGTGCGCCGGGCGGGCATCTCCTCGTTCGGGATGAGCGGCACCAACGCGCACATCATCGTCGAGGAGGCCCCGGTCGAGGAGCCGACGGCGGCGCGGCCGGACCGGCCGGTGCCGGTGGTCGCGGACGCGGCGGCGTGGGTGCTCTCGGGCCGTTCGGCGCAGGGCCTGGCGGCCCAGGCGGAGCGGCTGGCGGACTGGTCCGTCGAGCACCCGGAGCTCGAACCGGAGGACTTGGCCTGGTCGTTGGCGACCACCCGTTCGGCGTTCGACCACCGCGCGGTCGCCTTCGGCGTGGCGCCGGAGGCGGACCTGCGGGCCTTCGCGGCGGGGGTGCCCTCGGGCGCGGTGGTTTCGGGGGTGGCCCGGCCGGGGGCGCGGACGGTGTTCGCGTTCGCCGGCCAGGGTTCGCAGTGGCTGGGGATGGGGCGTGAACTCGCCGAGGTGAGTCCGGTGTTCGCGGCGCGGCTGGCGGAGTGTGCGGCGGCGCTGGAGCCGTTCGTGGACTGGTCGCTGGACGAAGTGCTGGCCGGTGAGCCGGAGTTGAAGGCAGCGGATGTGGTGCAGCCGGCGCTGTGGGCGGTGATGGTCTCACTCGCCGCGGTGTGGGAGGCGGCCGGTGTCACACCGGACGCCGTCGTCGGCCACTCGCAGGGCGAGATCGCCGCCGCCACCGTGGCGGGGATGCTGTCGCTCGAGGACGGCGCCCGGGTCGTTGCGCTGCGCTCGCAGTCGTTGAAGGTGCTGGCGGGTCTGGGCGGGATGCTGTCGGTCAGCCAGTCGGCTGCCGTGGTCGCCGAACGCCTGCCGCTCTGGGGCGACCGTCTTGCGCTGGCGGCGGTCAACGGGCCTGCGGCGGTGGTGGTTTCGGGCGAACCCGGCGCGCTGGAGGAGCTGCGGGCCGAGTTCGAGGCGGAGGGCGTCCGCGCCAAGCTGGTCGCCGTCGACTACGCCTCGCACTCGGCGCAGGTGGACCGCCTGGAGCAGGAGATCCGCGAGGTCCTCGCCGGGGTCGCGCCGCGTCGCGGCCGCGTCCCGATGGTCTCCGCGATGAGCGGCGAGACCCTGACGGGTGAGGAGTTGGACGCGGCCTACTGGTACGCGAGCCTGCGGGCCACCGTGCACTTCGAGCGTGCCGTGCGCACCCTCGCCGCCCAGGGCCACCAGCTGTTCGTCGAGGTCACCCCGCACCCGGTCCTGCTGGGCGCGATGAACGACACGCTGGAGGAGGTCGCCGCCGAGTCCGGTCCGGGTGTCGTCCCCGCCGCCGTGTGCGGCACGCTGCGCCGCGACGAGGGCGGTAGTGCCCGTCTGCTGACCTCGCTGGCGGAGGCGTACGTCAACGGCGCCCCGGTGGACTGGACTTCGGTCCTCCCGGCCGGGAACCCGGTCGAGCTGCCCACGTACGCGTTCCAGCACGAGCGCTACTGGCCGGAGGGCATGCTGCCGCTGTCGCCGGTCGGCTCGGGGCGGGACGCGGCGGCGCTCGGGCTGGGGGCGGTGGACCACCCGCTGCTCGGCGCTGCGGTCGAACTCGCGGGCGGTGCCGGGGTGGTGTGCACCGGGCGGTTGTCGCTGCGCACGCACGCCTGGCTGGCCGATCACGCGGTCGGCGGTGCGGTGCTGCTGCCCGGCACCGGTTTCGTCGAGCTGGCCGTCCGGGCCGGCGACCAGGTCGGCTGTGGCCTGCTGGAGGAACTGACCCTCCAGGCGCCGCTGGTACTGCCCTCCGACGGTTCGGGCGTCCAGGTGCAGGTGGTGCTGGGCGCGGCGGACGGCGAGGGGCGGCGCGGCGTCGAGGTGTTCTCCCGGCCGGACGGGGCCGAGTCGGCCTGGGTGCGGCACGCGAGCGGTGCGCTGGCCCCGGCGGGCGCGGCGCGGCCGGCGGGGGAGTGGGCGGCGGTGTGGCCGCCGGAGGGCGCGGCGGCGCTGGACGTGGCGGAGGTGTACGCGGTCCGGCTGGCGGAGGTGTACGGACCGGCGTTCCACGGCCTGCGGGCGGCGTGGCGGCGCGGCGAGGAGGTGTTCGCGGAGGTCGCGCTGCCGGAGTCGGCGGCGCGGGAGGCGGGCGCGTTCGGCCTGCACCCGGCGCTGCTGGACGCCGCCCTGCACGCGGCGCTGCTGGACGGCGCGGGGCTGTCCGGCACCGGGGCGGACGGCGGCCCGGACGAGGTGCGGATGCCGTTCGCCTGGACGGGCGTCGAGCTGCACGCGGGCGGCGCGTCCGTCCTGCGGGTGCGGCTGACGCGGGACGGGCACGGCGGCCTGGCGCTGGCGGCGGTCGACCCGGTCGGGGCGCCGGTGGTGTCGGTGGAGTCGCTGGTGAGCCGTCCGGTGTCGGCGGCTCTGCTGCGGTCCGCCGAGGGTGCGGTGTCGGACGCCCTGTTCGTCGAGGAGTGGGTGCCGGTCGCCGCCGCGGAGGCGGCGGCGGGGTGGGCGCTGGTCGGTGCCGACCCGTTCGGCGTGGCGGCGGAGCTGGTGGCGGCCGGGGTGCCGGTCCGCCCGTTCGACTCGTTCGCCGACCTCGCGGACCTCGCCGCGGTGGACGCGGCCGAGCTGCCGGAACTGGTGCTGGTCGGCCTGGCCGCGGAGGACGCCGACGGCCCGGCGGCCGTGCACGCGGCGGCGGCCGGGGCGCTGGCGCTGGTGCAGGAGTGGCTGGCCGAGGAGCGCCTGGAGGCGGCCCGGCTGGTGGTGGTCACCCGGGGCGCGACCGCGGCCGGGGCGGGCGGCTCGGTGGCCGACCTGGCCGGGGCGGCCGCGCGCGGCCTGCTGCGGTCGGCGCAGTCGGAGCACCCGGGCCGCCTCGTCCTGGTGGACCTGCCGGCCGAGGAGGACGGGCGGGCCGGGACGCTGCTGCCGGGTGCGCTGGCGGCCGGGGAGCCGGAGCTCGCGCTGCGCGGCGGGGCGGCGCTCGGGCGGCGGATCAACCGTCCGTCCGGCGCTGGAGCAGCGGTTGAACACCCCGCGACCGCAACCGCGACCGCAACCGGGGGCGGGACCTCCCGGCGGACGCTGCTGGTGACCGGCGGCACCGGCACCCTGGGCGGTCTGGTGGCCCGGCACCTGGTGGTGACCGGCCGGGCCCACGGCGTGCTGCTGACCAGCCGGTCCGGTCCGGCGGCGGCCGGGGCGGCGGCGCTGGCCGCCGAACTCGCCGCGCTCGGCGCGTGGGTGCGGATCGTCGCCTGTGACGCGGCGGACCGGTCGGCGCTGGCCGGGCTGCTGGCCGGCGTCCCGGCGGACTGCCCGCTGGGGTCGGTGTTCCACGCCGCGGGCATCATCGACGACGGCGTGGTCGGCGCGCTGACGGCCGACCGGCTGGCGGCGGTGCTGCGGCCGAAGGCGGACGCCGCCTGGCACCTGCACGAGCTGACCGCCGGCCTGGACCTCGACCACTTCGTGCTGTTCTCCTCCGCGGCGGCCGTCTTCGGCGCGCCGGGCCAGGGCAACTACGTGGCCGCGAACTCCTACCTGGACGCGCTGGCCGGCCACCGGCGCGCCCGCGGCCTGGCGGGCCTGTCGCTGGCCTGGGGCCCGTGGGTGCACGAGGCGGGCATCGGCCGTGACCTGGGGGAGCGCCTGCTGACCCGGATCAGCCGTTCCGGCGTCTCCGCGCTGGGCGCGGACGAGGGCCTGGCGGTGCTGGACGAGGCGCTCGGGCGCGGCGAGGCCGTGCTGATGCCCGCCCGGCTGGACCTGGCGGACCTGCGGGCGCGCGCCGCGAAGAGCGGTGACGTCCCGCCGCTGTGGCGGGCGCTGGCCGGGGGCCGGGTGCGCCGGGCGGCGGCCGGTGCGGCGGCGGGGGCCGACGGCGCGCAGGCGCTGCGCGGCCGGCTGGCGGCGCTGCCCGGACCGGACCGCGACCGGCTGCTGCTGGACCTGGTGCGGGCGCACGTCGCCGCCGTCCTGGGCCACGCGTCCGCCGAAGCGGTCGAGCCGACCCGGGCCTTCACCGACCTGGGCTTCGACTCGCTGACCGCCGTCGAGCTGCGCAACCGGCTGCGGACCGAGACCGGCCTGCGGCTGCCCGCCACCCTGGTGTTCGACCACCCGACGCCGGTCGCGCTGGCCGCGCTGCTGCGCGGCGAGCTGGCGGGCGACCTGCCCGCCGCGGCCGCCCCGGCCCGGGCGGCGGGCCCGCTGGCGGACGAGCCGATCGCGATCGTCGGGATGGCCTGCCGGTTCCCCGGCGGGGTCACCGGCCCCGAGGAGCTGTGGGAGCTGCTGTCCGCCGGGCGGGACGCGATCGGCCCGTTCCCGACCGACCGCGGCTGGGACCTCGACGCCCTGTACGACCCGGACACCGAGCACGCGGGCACCTCGTACACCCGCGAGGGCGGCTTCCTGCAGGACGTCAGCGGCTTCGACCCGGCGTTCTTCGGGATCTCGCCGCGCGAGGCGCTCGCCATGGACCCGCAGCAGCGCCTGCTGCTGGAGACCTCCTGGGAGGCGTTCGAGCGGGCCGGCATCGACCCGGCCGCCCTGCGCGGCAGCGGGACCGGCGCGTTCGTCGGCGGCTACAGCTCCGGGTACGCGGCGATGAGCCTGGACGGCGACTCCGAGTTCGAGGGCATCGACAGCCACGTGATGACCGGCAACGCGACCAGCGTGCTGTCCGGCCGGCTGTCGTACACGCTCGGGCTGGAGGGCCCGGCGGTGACCATGGACACCGCCTGCTCCTCGTCGCTGGTGGCCCTGCACCTGGCGGCGCAGGCCGTCCGGGCGGGGGAGTGCGGGCTGGCGCTGGCCGGCGGCGTCACCGTCAGCGCCGCCCCGGACGGGTTCATCGCCTTCTCGCAGGCCCGCGGCCTGGCCGTGGACGGGCGCTCCAAGGCGTTCGCCGCGTCCGCCGACGGCATGGGCATGGCCGAGGGCGTCGGCATGGTCGTCCTGGAGCGGCTCTCCGACGCCCGGCGCAACGGGCACCCGGTGCTGGCGGTGATCCGCGGCAGTGCCGTGAACCAGGACGGCGCGTCCAACGGCCTGACCGCCCCGAACGGCCCGTCCCAGCAGCGCGTCATCCGGGCCGCCCTGGCCACGGCCGGGCTGTCCGCCGCCGAGGTGGACGCCGTGGAGGCGCACGGCACCGGCACCAAGCTCGGCGACCCGATCGAGGCGCAGGCGCTGCTCGCCACCTACGGCCAGGGGAGGCCCGCGGACCGGCCGGTCCTGCTCGGCTCGGTGAAGTCCAACATCGGGCACACCCAGGCCGCGGCGGGTATCGCGGGCGTGCTGAAGATGGTGCTCGCGTTGCAGCACGAGCTGCTGCCGCCGACCCTGCACGTGGACGAGCCGTCCACGCACATCGACTGGACGGCCGGGCACTCCCGGCTGCTGACCGAGGCGGTGCCGTGGCCCGCGGGCGGGCGCCCGCGCCGGGCCGGTGTCTCCTCGTTCGGCATGAGCGGCACCAACGCGCACGTCCTGCTGGAGGAGGCCCCGGCGGCGCCGGCCGCGCCGCAGGCCCCGGCCGCCGAACCCGTGCTGGCGGGCGGCACCGCCTGGGTGCTGTCGGGCCGCTCGGCGAAGGCGCTGTCCGGCCAGGCGGGCCGGCTGCGCGCCTGGACCACCGCCCGTCCCGGGCTCGAACCGGCCGACGTGGCCTGGTCGCTGGCCGCCACCCGCTCGGCGTTCGACCACCGGGCCGTCGTGGTCGGCACCGACCGGGCGGAACTGCTGGCGGGCCTGGAGAGCCTGGCAGCGGGCAGCTCCGCCGGATCGGTCGTCTCGGGCACGGCCCGTGCGGGTGTCCGTCCGGTGTTCGTCTTCCCCGGTCAGGGGTCGCAGTGGCTGGGGATGGGGCGTGAACTGGCTTCGGTGAGTCCGGTGTTCGCGGCGCGGTTGGCGGAGTGTGCGGCGGCTTTGGAGCCGTTCGTGGACTGGTCGCTGGACGAAGTGCTGGCGGGTGAGCCGGAGTTGAAGGCCGCGGATGTGGTGCAGCCCGCGCTGTGGGCGGTGATGGTGTCGCTCGCCGCGGTGTGGGAGGCGGCCGGGGTGAAGCCCGAGGCGGTGGTGGGCCACTCGCAGGGCGAGATCGCCGCCGCCACCGTCGCCGGGATGCTGTCGCTCGAGGACGGCGCCCGCGTCGTCGCGCTGCGCTCGCAGTCGCTCAAGGTGCTGGCGGGTCTGGGCGGGATGCTGTCGGTCAGCCGGTCGGCCGCCGTGGTGGAGGAGCGGCTGCCGCGTTGGGGCGACCGGCTCTCGCTGGCGGCCGTCAACGGCCCGTCCGCCGTGGTGGTTTCCGGCGAACCCGGGGCGCTCGAGGAGCTGAAGGCCGAGTTCGAGGCGGAGGGTGTCCGCGCCAAGCTGGTCGCGGTGGACTACGCCTCGCACTCGGCGCAGGTCGAGCGCCTGGAGCAGGAGATCCGCGAGGTCCTCGCCCAGGTCGCGCCGCGTTCCGGCCGCATCCC
>NZ_JBHUWH010000276.1:0-10531 GCF_042670125.1 Kitasatospora sp. NPDC057198
GGCCCCCCGACGGGTCGGGGGGCCGGGCGGGGGGTCAGTTCTCCATTCCGAAGTAGTGGCCGAGGTATTCGGTGATCTCGGCCGCGTGGGGCAGGAGTTCGGGCAGCTGGGCGGCGAGGGCGTCGCGGGTGGCCGCGGCGAGGCCGGCCGCGCTGGTCGCGGCGGGGCGGACGTACGGTTCGAGGCGCTTGATCAGCTCGTAGTTGCTGGCGATGTTCTCGGTGCGCATGGCCCGCTCCAGCGGCGGCGCGCCGGGCGGCGGGACGGGGGCGAGGACCCGGCTGATGTAGGTGACCCGGTGCAGGACCCGCCAGCACGGGGGCTTGGCGGAGCTCTGGCGGGTCTGGCGCAGCGCGGCCGCGTCGGGGGCGTTGCTGCCCTGCAGCCAGGTCGGGTCGACGACCTTGTGGTAGAAGTCGTCGAAGTTGGCGCTGCTCTCGCCGAGGTAGAAGGTGAGGAAGCGGTAGGCGTCGACCTTGCCCGGTACCAGGACGGGTTTGCCGGCCGCGTCGTAGACGGGCTTGCCGTTGGCGTCGAGGCGCTGCAGGTCGCCGGAGGGCGCGCACTGGACGTCGAGGCCGAAGGAGCGGGAGGCGTCCTTGCTCCTGGCCCGGGTGACGCTGAAACCCCCGCCCACGGAGGCGTCGAGGCTGCCGAACCAGCCCAGGCCGAGGGCGCCGAAGCTGCCTTCGAAGCTGGCGCCGAACGAGCCGCTGAAGCTGTACGAGCCGGAGGTGGTCTCGCTGACCGCGTCGGTGGCCTCCGTGGTCTCGGAGAAGAAGCCGCCCTGGGCCGTCCAGACGTAGGTGTTGACCAGGTCCCGGTGGGAGAAGCCCGTCGCGGCCGCGCTGCCGGACGTGCCGCGGCCGGTGTCCTGCTGCCCGCCGGAGACTCCCATCGAGCGCAGCACCGACTGCGCCTGGGCCTCGGTCGGGTCCGCGTGGTGGGTCTCGGTCGAGACCGACTCGTAGAAGGCTTCCAGCCGCTGCTGGTCGCGGGTGATGCGGCGCTTGAGCGCGTAGGCGTCGCGGGGCTTGAAGTAGCTGTACTCGCCGTAGCCGGTGGCGGTGGGGTAGTCGGGGTCGGTGACCTTGCCGGCGGCGTCGAAGCCGACCGCGCCGTCCAGGGTGCCCTGCTTGGTGTAGCGGGGGTTGATCGGGAAGTGGACGATGTTCCAGTCCAGCGGGATGTCCGGGTTGGGCAGCATCCGGTAGGCGACCAGGGCGCCGGTGTGCGCCAGGCGCAGCGCGAAGACGTCGGCGGTCTGCGACTGCACCAGGGCCATGCCGGTGTTGGCGGGCACGTACCGGAGACCGACGGCCGGGTTCAGCGCCTTGGCCGCGTCCTCGGTGTACCCGGTCAGCGCCAGCTTCGTCTTGCGGGCGGTGTTCTTGCCCTGGCTGACCTTGGTGTCGGTGCTCCAGGTGTTGGAGAACTCCAGGCTCCCCTTCCCCGAGAACTTCATCTGTCCCTCGGCCAGCGGGGACGCGGTGCCCATGCCCAGCGGGGCGATGATCTTCAGGACGCTGGCGTCGGTCTCGACACCGAAGGAGAAGTTGAAGGCGGCGTTGACGCTGCGGGTCTTGCTGGAGGAGAGGCTGCGCACCACCTGGTCGGCCTCGGTGAACTCCACCGAGGAGGCGGCGGGGAAGCCGTCGGGGTTGTCGGTGAGGTTCTCCGAGGGCACCGGCGGGGCGCCCTCGATGTAGCCCATCAGCTGCGGGTCGAACTGGGCCTGGCCGACCCACTCGGTGGTCAGGTCGCCCACCTTGTAGCCGGTGACCAGGTGCCAGCGGCCGTCGCGGACGAAGCCGTAGCAGCGCTTGAGCACGCCCAGCGTCTCGCCCTTGGCGTCGAACTGGAGGTCGGCGTACTCGGAGGCGGCGGGCGCGCCGGAGACGGTGTCGTGGAACGGGGTGCGGACGTCGGCGAGCGCCGAGCGCACCTGGGCGGTGTCGGTGGACACCGGCGCGGTGGAGAGCAGGATCCGCGGCCGCTTCGGGGAGAAGGCCAGGTTGTTGCCGCGCAGGCCCTCGTCGCGCACCGAGGTGGTGGCGGCGGCGGTGGAGTCCCGGTCGAACGTCCAGTAGCCGAGCAGGTCCTGCTTGTCCCCGCGCAGGCGGGTGAACAGGTTGTCCAGGATCTGCTCCCGGGTGCGCACGGTGCGCCAGATCCGCACCTCCTCCAGCGTGCCGGTCAGCAGCTCGGTGGGCCTGCCCCCCTCCAGCCGCGCACCGAGGGTGAGTTGCTGATCGCCGTAGGGGAGGAGGTCCGCCGGGAGCGGGGCGGTGGTGGCGAACAGCGGCTCGCCGTTGCGGTACAGCCGCAGCGGGCTGGCGGCGGGGTCGACGTCGCGGGTCCAGCGGGCGCCGCGCAGCTTGGCGGGGAAGGAGCCGGAGGCGTCCAGGGTGGTGTTGCCGGCGTTCTCCTCGAAGGCCCAGCGCGCCAGCAGCCCCTTCTCGCGCGCGGCGACCGGCCGGCCGAGCTGGTTGAACGTCCGTGCGGAGTTCCACAGCCGCACCTCGCACAGGACGCCGTTCAGGCCCCGGCCGATCTCCAGGTCGCTGCTGTTGGACTGCGCGCCCGGGCCGCCGTAGACGTGGCTGCCGGCCAGGGCGCCGTCGAGGTAGAAGCGGATGTCCTGCTCGGGCTGGCCGGCCGTGGCCGGCTGGGTGCCGGTGGCGGCGGTCACCTCGGCCTTGCGGCGCTGCCGCACCACGCTGATCCGCTGGAAGGCCCCGGGCTTGACGGCCCGGTCGGAGACGTACCGGACGGGGTTCCCGTCGGCCTCGGCGAAGGCGAACTCCACCCGGCCGTCGGCCAGGACGCCCAACTGGTAGGGGACGCCCTCCCGGCCGCCGTTGACGGCCGTGCCCTTGGTGACCAGCGCCATCGGCGCGCCCACCTTGTCGATCTGGACGAACGCCTCGACGGTGAGGTCCTCCAGGACGTTCAGCGAGTCCTGCGAGGCCACCGACAGGCCCTCGCCGCCGTCCAGGCGCAGGGCCCACGCCTGGGTGAAGGTCGCGGCCAGGTGCGCCCACTCGTTGCACGGGAAGCGGTCGGCCGAGCGCAGCACCCGGTCGCCGACCCGGGCGACCACCTGGTAGCCCTTGATCGGGGAGGCCGGGCTGTTCGGCTCGTTGAAGGTCCAGTAGCCGAGCAGTCCGGGCTCCCGGCCGGACAGCCGCTGGTTCCGCTCGGTGGAGATCTCGTGGGCGGTGCGGACCCGCCCGAAGACCCGGACCTCGTCGATCTGGCCGTCCAGGTAGTCCCCGGTGAAGGGGTGGTGGCCGAGGACCAGCGGCCCGCTGCCGGTGTAGGCGCCGGCGGCGGTGCCGCGGTGGACCTCGGTGCCGTCCCGGTAGACGATCTGCTCGCGGGTGGCGTGCTTGTAGACCGCGGCCCAGTGGTGCCACCCCAGGTCCGGGTAGGACTGGGGGGTGGTCAGGTCGTCGCCGAACAGGGCGAAGGTGAAGGCCCCGTCGGGGGTGAAGTGCAGGTGCAGGGTCTGGTCCTTGGCACCTGACATGACGCCGTGGGCGAGCAGCGGCTCCCGGCGGCCGCGGGCCTGGTTGCGCTTGGCCCACAGCTCGACGGTGAAGTCCCGGCCCGCGAGGTCGAGCGAGTTGGTCAGCTCGACCTTGGTGGTGCCGGAGAACTGGCGCGCCGGGAGGTCGACGGCGGCCAGCGCCAGCGAGTACCCCGACCCGTCCGTCCGGCCGTGGACGATCCGGCCCTGCCCGGCCTCGGGGTTGACCCAGGCTTCCAGGGTCAGGTCGCCCGCGGGGACGGCGTTCTTCTGCTGGGCGGCCGGCAGCGTCAGGTACTGGTCCCTGCCGTCGAACAGGAAGGCGCGGCCGGGCATCTCGGCCCGCCAGCGGCAGCCGCGGCCGCCGGTCACCAGGACGGCCGTGCCGTTGGGCACGGAGGTGGCGCCGCCGGTGCTCAGGGTGATCAGCCGGGAGCCGGCGGAGAGCAGGACCCCCACCCGGGTGGACTCGGCGCGGGCCCAGTCGTAGCCGACCACGGTGACCGTGTCGCCCGGCTTGACCGCCGTGCCCGCGGTGGTGAGGTCCAGCGTCTTGGCGCCGACCGGGACGGCGGCGGACGCGGCGTACCCGTTGGCGCCGATCTGCAGGTGGGCCTTGGCCGCGACCGCGACGGTGGTGGCCGCGGTGAACTCCACGGTGCTGCCGGTCACCTGGGCGACGGTGCCGACCGTGACCGCCTGCCCGGCCTGCCCGACCAGGGCGGCGGCCAGCTGCTCGGCCTTGCGCGGCAGCGAGCGCCAGGTCTCGGTGTCGCCGCCGACGGTGACCGTCAGGTCGCAGCGGCCGGGGGCGTCGCCGTCGGAGACCTTGATGACGGCGTTGTCCAGCAGGACGCCCGGGTCGCGGGCGAGGAAGCCGAGCGTGCCGCCGTTGCCGGTCAGCCGCTGGGTGCCGCGGGTGACGGCGGTGTCGTAGTAGACGGCGAAGAACTGCTCGTTGGCGCCGCGGAAGTACAGCACGACGTTCCCGGTGCCGCTGTCGAGCAGCGCGGGCCGGTCGGTGCCGCGGGCGAACTCGAGCAGGCCGCCGGAGAGGCTGAGCCCGGTGGTGTCCACGGAGATCAGCGGCATGGCCACGGTCAGGTCGTCGTCGCCCTGCAGGGCCGTCGACAGGCGGGCCAGCTTCTCCTGGGCGTCCTTGAGGTCCGCCTGCTTGCCGATCAGCCGGAGTTCGAGCTCCTTGACGCGTTGCACGGCCGTCTTCGCCTCCTGGAGGCGCTGGCGGGCGTTGTCCATCTCCTGCTTGGCCGGCGGGTAGGCCGTGTCCAGCCCCGAGCACAGCGAGACGCGCACCATCTTGATCAGGCCGGAGTCGCCGGTGAGGCACTCGGTCGCCTGGACCGGGATGGGGGCCGGGAACGAGGCGGGCATGCCCAGCGCGAGCTTGCTGCCCCGGTTGACGATGCGGGTGTAGTCACCCTCGGCGGTCAGCTGGAACTGGGCGAAGGGGTTGCCCGGCTCGCGGACGATCGTGTCCAGCACGCTGTTCTGCGCCGACGCGTTGTTGCGGATGTGCAGCTCGAGGTTGTTCGAGTTGTTGCCGACCAGCCAGTAGTAGGGCTTGCCGTTCTGGCTCTCGCCGGTGGCCTCCAGCCGCCAGGTCGAGCGGGAGGGGCTGAGAGAGACGATGACCGACGTGTGGAAGGGGGCGTTGAAGTACCGCAGCGACTGGCCGTCGGACTCGCGCGGGACCTTGACCTCCAGGGCGTAGTACCAGGCGGTCGGCACGTCCTTCTCGGCGAAGTACTGCTGCTCCAGCCGCTCGAACCCCGGCAGCAGCCGGTCGTGCTCCCCCTGCCAGTAGGCGACCTGGTTGGCCGTGCCCTTGAGCCGGGCGATCTCCACCGGCAGGGCGGCGACCTCCGGCTCCAGCTGCCGGATCAACTGCTGCAGGGCGCTGACCTGTTCGGAGTCCTGGCCCTTCACGGGCCGCCGGAGCACCGCCGGATCCAGCACGTCGGGCACCTGGGCGAGCCGGCCGTCGCGGCCGACGGCGAAGTCCAGGCTCACCAGGGCCGGCTCCTGGCCGTACTTGGCGGCGAACGCCAGCAGCACCCGGGCCTGCCGCTTGGCGGGCTTGGGGTCCGGCCGGTAGCCGGCCGAGACGTTCTCCTGCTGGTGGTAGATCACGGCGGACATGCCGGACTCGACCGTGCGTCCCTTGAGGACGAAGCTGTCGCGGCGCACCCCGGGGTGGTCGCCGACCGGGGCGTCCGAACCGGTCCACTTCGCGTCGCCCTTGAGCGTGCCGTGCAGGGCCCGGTCGCTCTGGTCGTAGGCGGTGGTCCCGGAGCCCTCGTCGAACCGGTAGTAGGCGGTCAGGCCCGGCTCGCTGCCGATCAGGCGGTGGTTCAGGTTGTCCACGAGCTCGGCGGCGGACCGCTCCCGGCTCCACACCCGCACCTCGTCGAGGTCGCCCTCGAAGAGCTCGGCGGTGGTGCCGGAGACCTGCTTGCCGATCAGGGTGTTCACGCCCGTGGCCGGCGTGAACGGCAGCGCGCCGCTGCCGGACAGCTTGCCGTTGACGTACAGCTTCGCGGTCGTCCCGTCGAAGGTGGCCGCGACGTGGGTGTAGACGTCCGTGGGGACGACGTCGACCGAGTCGACCGTGGTCGCGGCCCCCTCGTGGGCCAGGCGCAGCGACCCGCCGGCGTCCAGGCCGAGCCGGTACTCCCCGCCGCGGGACAGCACCGGGCAGTCGTACGCGGTGGGCTTGATCCACGCCTCGACCGAGTACGCCCTGCCGCCGAAGCGCAGCGCCGCCGGGTCGCCCAGGTCGACGTGCGCGTCGTTGGCGCCGCTGAGGCCCAGCGCGGTCTCCGCGTGCCCCTGGGTGCTGGTCACCGGCACCAGGTCCTGGTTGGTGAACGGGCAGGTGCCCGGACTGCGCTCGAAGACCGCGTCCCGGTACAGCGGGTCCGGGCTGGTGTAGAAACGCGTGCCCTGGGTGTTGAACAGCCCCTGGACGCCCTGCTCGACGCTGAAGCCGTCGATCCTCCCGGTGGCGTCGTTGTGGGCGAACAACTGCCAGCGCCACGCACCGTTGACCGCGGTGGGCACCAGCACCGCGGCGAACCGGCCGCGGGTCAGGTTGCGGACGAACGACAGCTCCTGGGTCGGCTCGTAGAACGGCCGGCCCTCCATGTCCTCGGTGCCCAGGGTGTCCTTGGCGGAGGCGGGACGGGTGGCGTGCCGGCTGCGCTTGTAGCGCACCTCCAGCACCGGCTTGAGCTTGCCGTCCACCAGCAGGAAGCGGTCGCACAGCAGGGTGTCGCGGACCAGCGGCACCTTCTTCGTGCCGCTCAGCACGTAGTCGGTGCGGGAGGCGTCGGCGGAGCAGCCGCCGCCGGTCAGCTTGTACACCGCGTCGGGGTGCGGATCGCCGATCGACTGCCGCAGCACCACCACGTACGTGCCGTCCGACACCACGTGGAACGGGGCGTCCGCGGTCAACCGCGCGGTCGTGGACAGGTACGGGTCGATCTCGCTGTCCAACGGCCGCTCGTCGACCCCTGCCTCGGCCCCGCCGCGCTTGACCGTCGGCATCGCGGTCGCCCCGACCGCGGCGAACCCCACCTCGGCGATCTCCCGCGGCAGGACCAGCTCGGCCGGGTTGTCGCTCCAGTACGCGGCGTCCGCGTCCCCCTTCGACTGCTGTCCGGCCAGATCCAGCACGGAGTAGACGATCCGCCGGGCCGAGTCCATCGCGAACGCGATGGTCGTGCCCTGGTGCCGGGCCATCGTCACGTGCCGGTACGACCGGTCTCCGTAGACCTTCAGCAGGGATTCCTGAGATGCCACCGTTCCCCTCCCACACAAACGGAACGCCGCTCCCGTTCTCCCCCGGCCAGGAGCGGCGATGGACACGCATCGCGCCCCTCGCGGGGCGTCGGCCAGTCTGACAGCTGCGGACATCCTGTGAAGGACATGCGAACGAAGGCTTCCCATTTATGACTTGATAGACCGTCAGATGGCCGAACTTCGATGACGGGCCGAGCGGGAAGCCGCCGCACCCGGAGCCACGGAACGTCCCGCCGATCCCCGGCGTCCACCACGGTCCGGCCCGTGGGCGGTCGACGACGAGCGTGCCCGGCGGGGCGGGGTGCCGGTCGGCGGTGAGGACGGGGCCCGTGGTCGGGGTCCTTCCGGCGGGGGACTCCGCCGGTGTCCTGGCTCGGCCCTGCTCCCGCGGACGGCCGGACACGGCCCCGGGAGCGACCGGGAGTGCCCAGGCGCCACCGGCGCCCGTTTACCGTTCGGGTGCGAGCGGAAAGACGCGCGGGTGGCGCGAGAGCAAGCCGTGTCCGTATCCGTGTTCGTGTTCGTGTCCGTGTCGCGGTGGGAGGTGGAGGCCCATGGACCCCGGAACCGGCGAGAGCCACTGGCACTTCCAGTTCGGGCCCGACGGGACGAGGTCGGTCGGCCCCGGCATGGGCTGCGTGCGTGACGTGCTGGCCGCCCTGCCCGGCGCGGACGACAGCGACGGCGACGGTGACGGGGCGGCGCGGCGCCGGGACGACGTCCTGCTGGTGGCGTGCGAACTGCTGGCCAACGCCTGCGACCACACCCCGGGCGCGACCTGCCTGGACGTCGACCTGGCCGACGGCCACCTGACCGTCGCGGTCACCGACCCGGTCGCCAACCGGCCGCTGCCCGGCCCCTGGCGCCCCGGACAGCCCCACGGCCACGGCCTGCACGTGGTCGAGCAGATCTCCACGGAGTGGGGCGTGTCGCCCTTCCCCGGCGGCAAGACCGTGTGGGCCGCCCTGCCCACCCCCTGAGACCCCGGCCCGCAGCACGGGCGCCACGCCGAGACGGAGCAGGCGCCGACCACGACCGGGGCCGCCCCCGGCACCACCGCCGGGCGTACGGCCCCACCCCCGGCCCCACCACCCTGCGCGGCCGACCCGCCCCGCCGCCGTCCGCCGCCGTCCGCCGCCGATTGCCGCCGCAGGCCGCCCGCCGCCCGTCCTAGGCGACGTCCGGCCGGGTCATCAGTGGTGAGCGCAGGTGCAGTTCCAGCCGGGGGCCGGTCAGTGGCACGGTGCTCCACACCGCCGTCGCCGTTCCCGTCGTGGTGTCCACGGTCAGCCGGACGTGGTGCGGGGTGGTGACCAGGCACAGGTCGGCGACGAAGCGGTCGTCCTGCCAGGCGCCGGAGGCCAGGACCGGGCGGCCCAGCGGGGCGCCCTCCCGCCACTCGCCGTGGCCGACCGGGAGGTCCGGGAGCGTGCCGAGGCGGACGTGCCACCCGCCGTCCGCCGGGGTGACGGACACCGCCGAGCCGTCCGGGAGCGCCGAGCCCTCCGGGGCGGCGTCGAGGACCGCGCGGGCCCGGCGTCCGGGGCCGGCCGCGCCCGGTACCGGCGGCAGCGCCAGCCGGCGCAGCCGGTCGGCCAGCGCCGCGTCCGCCGCCGCGCCGTCCGCGCGGCCGATGCCGGGCAGCAGGCACTCCCACAGGGCGTCGAACACCGGCTGGGATTCGCCCTGCGCGGTCACGGCCACCACCAGGTCGTGCGAGGGGACCACCACGCACTGCTGCCCGAAGGCGCCGTGGCCGTGGTAGCCGTGCCGGGACATCCAGAACTGGTAGCCGTAGCCGCAGGAGAAGTCCGGGTCCTCCGCGCCGCTGATGAACGACTCGGAGGCGACGTGCCGACGCGTCGCGAGCCCGATCCACTCGCGCGGGACGAGCTGCCGGTCCCCCCAGCGGCCGCCGCGCCGCAGCAGTTCGCCGAAGGCGGCCACCGCCTCGGTGGTCAGGTGCAGCCCGTGGAACCCGAACGCGGCGCCGCTGCCCACCCGGTCCCACTCGGCGTGGTCGACGCCCATCGGCCCGAACAGGCGCTCGTCGAGGAACTCCGGCAGGCCCCGGCCGGTGACCCGCTCCACGATCCGGGCCAGCAGGAAGGTGGTCGCGTTGTCGTAGACGTGCCGCGTCCCCGCCGGGACGGGGAACGGCAGGCCCAGGAAGCCCTTCACCAGGTCGCCGGGCTCGCGCTCCCACGCCGCCTCCAGGCCGTCCGCCGGGTGCCCGGTGGTCATCGTCAGCAGGTGGTGGACGGTGAGCCGGCGGCCCTGCGCCGAGACGCCGGCCGGCACCTGCTCCGGCAGCAGGTCGACCACCCGGTCGTCCGTCGAGAGCAGCCCGTCGGCGACCGCGAGGCCCACCGCGACGGAGGTGAACGACTTCGTCAACGAGTAGAGCAGGTGCGGCCGTTCGGCCGAGTACGGGGCCCACCAGCCCTCCGCGACGACCTGCCCGCGGTGCACCACCAGCAGCGAGTGGCACTCGATCGGCAGCTCCGCCAGCCGGTCCAGCAGCGCACCCACCGCCCGGGAGGAGACACCGGCGGCGGACGGCGCCGAACGCGGCAACCGGAGGCGCTGAGCGGACATCCCGAACTCCCCGATGGGTACGGGCCCCTGGGGCGGGGCGGAGGCCGACCCGGGCATGCTACGGACGGTCCGGCCCCGGTTCCACGGATTTTCCGGGCGGCCCCGGTACCGACCCGCTCAGCCCCGCTCGGTCCCGCTCGGCGCCGCTCAGCCCCGCTTCCGGGCCCGGCTCGGCTGCACCCGGGACGGCTCGCCCGGCATCTTCGGGAAGTCCGGCGGGTAGGGCAGGTCGCCCGCGCCCTGGTGCGCGCACAGCTTCAGCGCCCGCTCCGGCGAGGCCGGGTGCGCCCGGACGGGAAGGCGATCCGCGCGGTCGGCAGCCAGTCCGGGACGTTCTTCGGCGCCCGCCGCCTCCCGGGTCCGCACCCCGGCCGCGCGCACCCCCGCCGCCGCCCTGGTCGCCTTCGACCTGCTCACCCTGGACGACGAGGACC
This sequence comes from Kitasatospora sp. NPDC057198, assembly GCF_042670125.1. Lineage (NCBI taxonomy): Bacteria > Bacillati > Actinomycetota > Actinomycetes > Kitasatosporales > Streptomycetaceae > Kitasatospora > Kitasatospora sp. NPDC057198. The sequence goes on from NZ_JBHUWH010000276.1 coordinate 10,387, forward strand.
TGACCGTTCGCCCGCTGGTCGAACGCCGGTCCGAGCTCGCCCAGTTGCCGGCCGGCGCCGCCCCGCCCGTCCACCTCGCCCCCGCCACCACCGACGTGGACACCGTCCGCGGCTGGTTCGCCCGCTTCGAGGGCGCCGGGCTGGA
>NZ_JBHUWH010000277.1:0-10520 GCF_042670125.1 Kitasatospora sp. NPDC057198
CCGCCCGGCCGCCCACCGCGGCGGGCGGCTCGGATATCGGCTCGGGCTCCGGCTCGGCCCCGGACGCCTCGGACAGCCGCAGCTTCAGGGTCTGCTCGGCGGGGGGCTCGTAGACACCCCACTGCTCCGACTCCCCCAGCTCCTCGGGAACGCCCCCCTCCGGGCGCACGGCGGTCACCGCGTCAGCTCCGACCGATGACCGGGGCGAGGCCCGCCGAGCGGTCCACCGCCTCCGGGAAGCCGCACTCGGCCAGCCAGTTGGCCAGCATCCGGTGCCCGCCCTCGGTGAGCACCGACTCCGGGTGGAACTGGACGCCCTCGACGGGGAGTTCGCGGTGCCGCAGGCCCATGATCACGCCGCTGTCGGTGCGCGAGGTCACCACCAGCTCCGCGGGCACGGTGTCCGGGTCGACCGCCAGCGAGTGGTAGCGGGTCGCGGTCAGCGGCGAGGGCAGGCCGGCGAAGACGCCGCCGTCCTCGTGCAGCACCGGCGAGGTCTTGCCGTGCAGCAGCTCGGGCGCCCGCCCGACCACCGCGCCGTGCGCGACCGCGATCGACTGCAGGCCCAGGCAGACCCCGAACAGCGGCAGCCCCGTCCGGGCGCAGTGGTTCACCATCTCCACGCACACCCCGGCCTCCTCGGGCGTGCCCGGCCCGGGGGAGAGCAGCACCCCGTCGTAGCCCTCGTCGCCCGCCCGCGGCCGGGCGTCGGCCACGGTCAGCTCGTCGTTGCGGACCACCTCGCAGACCGCGCCCAGCTGGTACAGGTACTGGACGATGTTGAAGACGAAGCTGTCGTAGTTGTCGACCACGAGGATCCGGGGCGTTCGGCCGGCGGAGGTCATCGCTACTCCTGGGATGCGGGGGCGTCGGGACGGAGGGGCTCGCGGCGGTGCGGGCTCAGCCGCCGTTGCCCTGGTCCACCGTCACGTTCCCGAAGGGGAGCAGCGGCTCGGCCCACGGGAAGACGTACTGGAACAGGACGTAGACCACCCCGAGGACGAGCAGCAGGGCGATCAGCGCGCGGACCGGCGCGGGGCCCGGGAGATGCCGCCAGATCCAGCCGTACATGGTGCTCCTCGGTGATTCGGGTCTGCACAAGCGTAGACTCCCGGCCGCCCGGCCCAGGAGGGTATCCGCGCAACGGACCGATCGCGGCGGAACCACGACGGAACCGCGGCGGAACCGGGCCGGTTCCGGAACGGCTCGGGGACGGCTCCGGGGGTCGGCGGGGCAGTGGTGGTCGGGGGTCTCAGGGGGCCGTCGCGGCGCGCAGGTCCGCGGAGCCGGTGTAGCCGGGCAGCGAGAGGTCGCCGCTCTCCTGGACCTTCCAGCCCAGCCCGTAGGCGGCCACGTAGCCCAGGTAGTTGCGGACGGTCGGGTCAGCGTCCACCGCGGAGCGCAGCGCCTCGCTCCTGCCGACCGCGCGGATCACGTACGGCGGCGAGTAGACCCGGCCCTGCAGCAGCAGGGTGTTGCCGACGCAGCGCACCGCGCTGGTGGAGATCAGCCGCTGGTCCATCACCTGGATCCCCTCGGCGCCGCCCCGCCACAGGGCGTTCACCACCGCCTGGATGTCCTGCTGGTGGATCACCAGGTCGTTGACGTCCGGCTCGGGGACGCCCGGGATCCGCGCGGTGGCGTTCGGCGGGGCGTCGTCCAGGGTGACGGTCAGCCCGGGGCCGCGCAGCCCGTCCAGCCCGGCGGCCCGCTGCAGCTCGGCCAGCCTGGCGGCGTCGTCCGGGCTCTGCCCCTGCTGCCGGGCCAGCCGGTCGGCCCGGTCCCGGTCGGCGGAGACCTGCTCGGACAGCTGCTGGTTCTGGGTGGAGCGCTGCTGTATGACGTCGCTCAGCTTGAGCAGCGAGTTGTCGGTGCGCAGGTCGGTGCCGTGCGCGGTCTGCGCGCTGACGTAGAACAGCAGCCCGGCGAGCGAGAAGACGGTGCAGGTCAGGGCACGTCCGACAATTCGCCCACGACGGGGGCGCGGAGTCGGGGACGGCGAAGAAATCATGGAATCAGGCACCGTACCCTTATCTCCTTATGACCCGGCGAGCCACTACGCTAACGGACGCCGGTGGCATGTGCGGAGGATCAACCGTACGGACCGGCCCGCCATTTGCCGCCCGCCCACGCTGACCCACCCGCGCGGTCACAGCGCATCGACAGGAGAACCCCTCGTGCCGAAGTCTCGACTCCGCAAGAAGGCCGACTACACGCCGCCCCCGAGCACCACGACGGCCGTGAAAATCAGTTCCGGCCGGGGCTGGGTGGCACCGCTGATGCTGGTGTTCTTCCTGGTCGGCCTGGTCTGGATCGTCACCTACTACGTGACCAGTGGCGACTGGCCGGTCGGCAGCTGGGGCAACTGGAACATCCTGGCCGGCTTCGGCTTCATCGCCGCGGGCTTCGGCGTCTCCACCCAGTGGAAGTGACGCCGCCCGATCCGTCCCCGCAGCCCCGCCCCGGCCGTCGCGCCGGGGCGGTGCACGGCTCGGCCGGGGGCTGACCCGGCCTCCGCCGTGACGGAGCGTCCGAACGTTTATCCACAGGGTTGTCCACAGTGGGGAAAACTCCGCCCGCCCTGTGGATAACTCGCAACGCAGCAGCATAACGCGCGTAGAGCCGGGAACTCCAATCGGCGGACGCACCCGGCGCCCGCCGCCTGTGGACAACCGCGCTCACCCGGGCAGGCGCGCCGTCCCGACCAGCAGCATCACCAGGACCAGCACCAGCCCGCCGGCCACCGCCAGCCCCTGCACCAGGTTCCGGCGCTCCCGCGGGGCGTAGAACATCCCGGCGGCGACGGCCGCGCCCGCCACCAGGCCGCCGACGTGCGCGCGCCAGTCGATGCTGATCGTGTCGACCCCGGCCGGACCGTTCCCGTTCAGCGAGAAGCTGAGCACCAGGTTGACCACCAGCAGCGCGATCACCGGCTGCATCGGCGTCCTGGTCACCTTGAACAGCACCGCGGTGGCACCCAGCAGGCCGAAGATCGCACCGGAAGCACCGACGGTGAACATGTACCCGCCGATCAACAGGTAGGCGAACGCGTTGCCCGCCAACCCGGCCACCAGGTACAGGGCCAGGAACCGGAGCCGGCCGAGCACCCGCTCCAACTGCGGTCCGAGCACCCAGAGCGAGAACATGTTCATCGCGATGTGCAGCAGGCCGCCGTGCACGAACATCGCGGTCACCAGCCGGTACCACTCCGCCGGCCCCTCGGCCACACCGGCCCGTGCCCCCGACGCCCACGCCGCGCTGACCATCCCCAGCCGGCGCTGCCAGTCGGGCGCCAGGTACTCGGTGAGCAGGAACACCGCCAGGTTGATCCCGATCAACACCTTGGTGACCAGCGCCCCGTCGCCGAGCGCCAGCAGCGCCCCCGCCGAGGTCCTGGGCCGCTGCCGGGCCCGCTCCTGCCGGGCGTCGGCGCCGTGCACGCAGTCCGGGCACTGGAAGCCCACCGCGGCGGGCACCATGCACTCCGGGCAGACCGGGTGCCCGCACCTGGCGCAGCGCACCCCGGTCTCCCGCTCGGGGTGCCGGTAGCAGCCGGGCAGCCCGCTCCCCCGTCCCTGGCCGTCCGCCGGCGTCGGCCGCACGGGCTCCTCCGGATGCATCGCCGCTGTTCCTCCCTCAACGAGACGGTCCCGGCGCCGCCGCCGTCGAGAACGGGGCACCGCCGGGACCGCCCAGGCTACTGCGCCCGGCCCCCGCGGGGAGGGCGGGCGCGGAAGGCGCGTCAGCCGCGCGAGACGACCACCTGCTGGATCACCACGTCCTGGACCGGGCGGTCGTACGGCTTGGTGGTGGCGGTGGTGGCGATCGCGTCCACGACCTTGCGGCCGGCCTCGTCGGCCACCACGCCGAAGATGGTGTGCTTGCCGGTCAGCCAGGTGGTCGGGGCGACCGTGATGAAGAACTGCGAGCCGTTGGTGCCCGGACCGGCGTTGGCCATCGCCAGCAGGTACGGCTCGGTGAAGGCGAGGTCCGGGTGGAACTCGTCGGCGAACTTGTAACCCGGGCCGCCGGTGCCGTTGCCCAGCGGGTCGCCGCCCTGGATCATGAAGCCCTCGATGACCCGGTGGAACACCGTGCCGTCGTACAGCGGCTTCGCGGCCAGTTCACCGGTCTCCGGGTTCTTCCACTCGCGGGTGCCCTCGGCCAGCTCCACGAAGTTGGCGACGGTCTTCGGCGCGTGGTTCGGGAAGAGCTTGACCACGATGTCACCGTGGTTGGTCTTCAGGGTGGCGGTGAGTTCCTCGGCCACGACACATACCTTCCTGTTTCTACGACTATCCGAGGAATCATCCCACGCGGCTCGCGGACGGCTCAGCCGAAGGTGCCCGGCGGGCGGTCCGGATGCATGATCTCCTATCAGGTGGAAAGGTGCAGACCGGACAACGCCGGACACCCGCCGAGAAGGAGAAGCCCGTGAGCCGTACGGACACCGCGCGCGAGACCGCCGGACGGGCGAAGGACGCCGTCGCGCCCTACGCCGTCTCCGCCAAGGAGACCGCCCTGCACTACGCCGAGGAGGCCAGGCAGGTGCTCGGCCCCAAGCTGGAGGCGCTCGGCCCGAAGGCCGCGGCCGCCGGGGCACAGGCCAAGGCGGGTGCCGGCCAGGCCGCGCACGCCGCCCGGGTGCAGTACGCCAGGCACCTCGCCCCGCACCTGGAGCACGCCTTCACCAGCCTCCCCCCGGAGACCCAGAAGGCCGCGCTCCGGGCCGTCCACCGGGCCCAGGAGGCCGCCCTCGCCGCCAAGCTGTCGGCGGGACAGGCCGCCGGGCACGCCAGGACCACCGTGGTGCCCAAGGTCGCCGAGACCTTCCAGGCCGCCAAGGACACCGTCACTCCGATCGCCCAGGAGGCGCAGACCCGCGGCGCCGCCGCGGTCACCGCGCTGCACGGCCACGTCAGCGCCGCCGAGATCAGCGCACTGGCCGCCAAGAACACCAAGAAGCAGCACCGCAACGGCTGGGCCACCGGCCTCGCGGTGGCCGGCACCCTGGCCGTCGGCACCGGCGTGCTGGCCTGGCAGTGGTACCGCAAGCAGAACAACCCGGAGTGGCTGACCGAGCCCCCGGCGCCGGTCACCCCGCCGGACACCGTCCCGGCCGGCCTCAGCACCCCCGCCTCCGCGTCCGGCGCGTCCGACCGGCCCCCCGCCACGCCGTCCCCCGGCAGCGCCGCCGGCACCCCGGTCGGCGGGGCGGTGCTGAACGGCTCCGTCCCGCACGAGGAGCCCGGCCCCGCCGACGCCCCGCAGGACGGGTCCAAGGCCGCCGACGACGAGCGCCCCAAGCCGCACGACCCGCGCAAGCCGCACTGAGCGCGGCCCCGGCCCGCACGGGCACCGCGACGGTCCCCGCCCCCGGCAGCCCCGGGAGACGGGGACCGTCCCGCGTCCGACCCCTCAGCGGCGGACGAGCACGCCCTCCTCGACGGCGGCCAGGACGTCCCGCAGGACGGTGTTGAGGAGCTCGGCCCGCTCTGCGGGGATGCGGGCGACGATCCGGGCGTGCGCGGCGGTGACCGCGCGCACGGCCGCCTCGGCGCTCTCCACGCCCCGGGCGGTCAGGCACACCCACGAGCTGCGGCCGTCGTCGGCGTCGGCCTCCCGGGAGACCAGCCCGGCGGCGCCCAGCCGCTTGAGGACGTTGCTGGTGCCGCCGGAGGACAGCAGCAGCGCACCGGTCAGCTCGGTGGGCTTGAGCCGGTAGGGCTCGCCCACCCGGCGCAGCACCGCGAGCACCCCGTACTCGGCCCCGGTCATCCCCAGCCGCTCCAGCTCCCGGGCGGCGACCTCGTCGAAGGCCGCGGTCAGCAGCGCGCTGCGCTTGGCCAGCTCCAGCGGGAGGCCGGCGATCTCGGGCAGCTGGACGTGCCAGGCGGTGATGATCTCGTCCACGTGGTCCGGTCCGGACACGGCGGGCCTCCTCCCCAGGCCGGGCCGGCCTGCGATGCGAAAAAGCGTGCGGGACTTTTTCGGGTACGCGAACGGCCCCCGACCTGTTCTCTTAGATCGGGGGCCGTACGGCGACTGTGGAGCCTAGGGGAGTCGAACCCCTGACATCTGCCATGCAAAGACAGCGCTCTACCAACTGAGCTAAGGCCCCGAGCAACGGGGAACAGCCTACCCGCTCCCGGGCAGCCGCCCACGCGGGTTTCGGACCGGCCGCGGCACGTGCTCCGCCGGCCGGTCCGAGAAGACTGCGTCGGTCGGCGCTCAGCGGCCGGCCGGGACCGGGTCGGTCGCCTCGGTCCACAGGTCCTGCTCGGCGCGGTCCGCCTGGACCTGACGGTAGACAAAGAAGCCGCCGAGGGCGACCAGGGCGACCAGGAGAAGCTTCTTCACCGCGGGACCTCGTCCTTCTTGCTTGCTTGGATGTAGGAGCACGAACCAGCGGTCAGGGTGCAGACCGCCCTGGGGCCGATGATACACACCGGTAACCCGTTCAAGAGCGGCCCCCGCCACCGCCAACCGACCGATCCGCCACCGGCTTTGACACCTCACCATCAGTGCGATCTTCCGACCGCCGGTCCACCCCGCGGATCACCGCCCGACCGCCGTCCAGGTCCACCGCGGAACGCGGCGGGGCGCCCTCGCCCTCCTCGTCCCGGAGCACCAGCGTGGTCCTCCGCTGCTCCAGCTCGGCCTGCTTCCCGGCCGCGAACCGGGCGCGCCGCCGTTCCCGCCCGGCGGCGCGCCCGCACGCCCTACCGGCTACCCCCGGCGCCGGCGCCCCCGCAGCAGGTGGGCCACGTCCCGCCGGATCGCCCGGACGTCCTCGGCCAGGGCGTCCTGCCGGGCGTCCATCGCGTCGATCCGGGTCTCCTGCCGGGAGATCCGCTCACCAATCGCCGTGATCAGCACCCCCTGCGCCTCCAGCCGCCGCTCCACCGAGCCGACCGACACCACCAGCCCCGAGACCAGCGCCGGCAGGTCCTCCGCGGTGAACGCGAACTCCGGCTCCTCGACGTACGGCGGCACCACCGGCCCGTCCTCCCCCGGCGCCGGGTGGGCCCCGAACGGCTCCAGGCCGTCGATCCGCCGCCGCCACGCCTCCACCGCCGGGCTCCGCCGCCCCGCCTCGTACTCGTCCCACCGCAGCTCGCTCCACCGCCGCCACGGCCGCGCCCGGAACGCGTGCACCACCGGCGGCTGCACCACCGGCCGCGCCGCCGCCTCCACCGCGTCCAGCAACCGCCCGCGCACCCGCCGGGCCACCTCGCTGTCCCGCAGCAGCATCGCCACGTTCAGCACGGCCCGCCGCGAGTAGAGGGCGACACCGCTGCCGCCGCCCTGCGGACGGCCGTAGGAGTTGTCCACAGGCGGGGCGGGGGCGTACAGGGCTCCGTCACCTCCTTCGGTACCGCTGACCTGCCAGAAGTACTTCTTGTAACTCTGGTTCTCGTTGTCCACAGGGTGCGCCGGCTGCTCGGCCTCCTCGGGCCACCGGTCACCCCCCTGCGGGCCGCTGACCTGCCAGCCATTCGTTTTGAATGTCTGGTTCCCGGGGTTGTCCACAGGCTTGCGGACGGTGTACCCGTTGCTCTCCAGCTCCTGCCGGTGGCGGCGGAGCAGGCTGTAGATCGCGGGCTCGTTGACCTCGAAGTAGTCCGCCACCATCCGCGTGGTGACGTACAGCCCGTCGGGCAGCAGGACGAGGGCCTTGACCTCGTCGAGGACTTCGGTGCGCTCGCACAGGCCGCTTCGGAGCGTCCTGGATTCGAGCAGCGCGGCCTCCATGGACATGGGTTGCCTCACAGGGTGAATGAAGACATGACGTGGGAACCGCCCGGGAGCCCGGGGCGGGCGGGGCCGGATCATCCGCCGGCCGGAGCAGAGGTCGCGCTACGTCCCACGTCACCCAATGACCGGCTCTGTCGGCCGGCTATCCCCGACTTCACATCAGTTTCGAGTCAGCTCACCCTGTGTTGCCTCTGCGCACCCCGCCCAACGAGCCGGGCGGCGCCGGGGTTACGGGCAGAACGGGCCCAACACGTCGAAGGCCCCGATCACCAGGTGATCGGGGCCTTCGCGCCGGTGGGCCTAACAGGACTTGAACCTGTGGCCTCTTCCTTATCAGGGAAGCGCTCTAACCGTCTGAGCTATAGGCCCTTGCCGCACTGAAAGATTAGCGGACCGACGGCCGATCTCCCAAATCCGTATCCCGGGCGTCCTCCGGACGGTGCTGCTCAGCGACCTCGACGGCCCCGGCGAGCCACTGCGGGCGGGTCGGCGGGAGGCCGGAGGCGCCCACGGGGGTGGGGCGGACGGCGAGGACCTGGTTGATGCCGATGTGGTTCTGCTCGAAGGAGACGGCGGAGGCGGCCATGTAGAGCCGCCAGACCCGGGCCCGGTTCCGGCCGACCAGGGCGACCGCCTCGGGCCAGTGCGCCTCCAGGTTGGCGACCCACTCGCGCAGGGTGCGGCCGTAGTGCTCGCGCAGGGCCTCCACGTCGCGGACCTCGAAGCCCGCCTCCTCCAGCCGGGAGACCGTGGTGCCGATCGGGGAGAGTTCGCCGTCGGGGAAGACGTAGCGGTCGATGAAGGGGGAGAGCCGGTACTCCCGGCCGGGGGGCAGCGGGCGGCGGGCGATCTGGTGGTTGAGCAGCCGGCCGCCGGGGGCCAGCAGCCCGTACAGCAGGCGGGCGTAGACCAGGTACTGGGCGGAGCCGACGTGCTCGGCCATGCCGACGCTGGAGACGGCGTCGAAGGGGCCGTCGGGAACCTCCCGGTAGTCCTGGAGCCGGATCTCGATCCGGTCGGCCAGACCGGCCTCGGCGACCCGCTGCCGGGCCAGGGCGACCTGCTCGGTGGAGATGGAGACGCCGACCGCCTCCACGCCGTAGTGGCGGGCGGCGTGCAGCACCAGCGAGCCCCAACCGCAGCCGACGTCCAGCAGGCGCAGGCCGGGGCGCAGGCCGAGCTTGCGGCAGATCAGGTCCAGCTTGGCGGCCTGGGCGTCCTCCAGGCTCTTGGCGGCGGGCTCCCAGTAGGCGCAGGAGTAGACCATGCTGGGGCCGAGCACGAGCCGGTAGAAGTCGTTGCCGACGTCGTAGTGGTGGCTGATCGCGGCGCGGTCCCGGCGGCGGCTGTGGGCCCGGCCGCGGCGGTGCCCGACCTCCTCCGGCGGGGGAGCGGGGTCGGGGCCGAGCGCGCCCAGCCGCAGGCCGGTGGCGAGCAGGCGGCGGCCGGGGGCGCCGAGGTACGCGCGGGGGCCGGTCTCCGGGCGGGGGGCTCCGTCGTCCTCGGCGAAGGCGGTGACGGCGGCCAGCACCTCGTACAGGTCGGTGTCGGGGGCGACTTCGAGGTCTCCGGAGACGTAGGCGCGGGCCAGACCGAGCTCGCCGGGGGCCCAGAGCAGGCGGCGCAGGGCGCGGCGGTTGCGCAGCACGACGGTCGGGGCGCCGGGCGGGCCGGCCTGCGAGCCGTCCCAGGCGCGCACCCGCAGGGGGATCGGGCGGCCGAGCAACTCCTCCACCGCACCGACCAGTTGCTGTGCGTGCTGCGCCATGACGGACCTCCCGACCAGTCGTGCCCGCCGGGTCGCCCGGTGACCGCCGGAAGCGGTCGGGCGGCCCGCCGGACCGTTCCCGTTCTTCCATCTGTTGCACGGCGGCCCGGAGCGCCAATCCCGGCTCGCCGGGCGGTCACCCGATTGCCCCCGGGGACGGCGAAGGGCCCCGGAGGCTTCAACGGCCTCCGGGGCCCGGGGAATTCCGCCGGACCGGCGCGGGTCAGTCCTCTTCGGCGAGGGTCAGCTCGATGCCGCCGGTGAAGCCCGCGGCCGAGTTGTAGATGAACGCGGCGAGGGTGGCCAGGGCGGTCATCAGGACGACGTCGACCAGGGCGATCAGCGTGGTGAAGAGCATGACCTTGCCGAAGCCGATGTAGTCCATCAGGTCGATGCTGGAGCTGTCCGACCCGCTGCCGGTGACGTCCTTCAGGGTGCCGCTCAGCGAGGAGAAGACGCCGAGGCCGTCGAGCGTCATCCAGAGCACGGCGGCGGCCACGATGATGATCACGCCGAGGGCCAGCGACAGCAGGAAGCTGACCTTCATCACCGACCACGGGTCGGCCTTGGTGACCCGCAGCCGGGCCTTGCGGGTGCGGCCGGTGCCGCCGGCGGACGGCCCGGGGCCGGGGCGGCGGGGCTGGCCGCCACCCTGGCCGGGGGCGCCGGGGGCACCGGGAGCGCCGGGGACGCGGGTGCCGCGCGGCGGGGTCGGCTGGCCCTTGGCGTAGGTGGTCGGCTGGGAGAAGCCGCCTGCGGGCGGGGTGCTCGGCGGCGGGGGCGGGGGCGGGGTCGGGCCGCCGTAAGCCTGCTGCCCGCCCGCCAGGCCGCCCGTGGCACCTCCAGCACCCGTGGCTCCGCTCACCGTGGTCCTCCCGAACCGTTCGCCAGGACGGCGCGGCCGTCCTGGTCAGTTTCGTGCTCCTGCACCGCGTGCCCCGATGGCCCGCGGTTCAACCCGCGGTGCCCGCCCCGCCGTGGGCGGGGCGGGCAC
>NZ_JBHUWH010000278.1:0-10497 GCF_042670125.1 Kitasatospora sp. NPDC057198
GCCACCACCACTGCTACACGCAGTGAGCACCACCATGGAAGCGGCCGCAACGGCCGGCCATCCTCTGCGCATCTCGCTCATCCTTCACGCTGATCGTTCGTGTGACACGGGGGAAGCGACAGCCGACAGGACGTGACCGACCTTCCAGGCTGCTCGGCTGCTTAACGTAGACGTCACATCCCGGCCATGTCCATAGAGCGGTCAACATTGATATCCATGAGTTTTATTGCCGAACAAGGCTCTATTTACTAAAACTTTGCTTAACGTCATGGTCGATCAGGTTTGTTATCGGAACGCGACCGGGAATCGCTGGACAACGTTGTCAGAGCGAGCCAGAATCACCGGGTACGACCCGGCAGCGCCCTGCCCAGCACCGTGGCGCTCCCCTGCCACACCTGCGGAGACGTCACAATGAGTTACGACATGGTCGGTACCGCCGTCGCCCCCGGGCCCCACGGGTCCGCCCCCGGCGGCGAACCCGGCTCCGGGCCGCTGATCGCCGCCCTGGACATCGGCGGCACCAAGATCGCCGGTGGCCTGGTCGGCACCGACGGCACCCTGCACCACCAGCTCCAGGTGCCCACCCCCGCCGACGGCGACCGGCACGAGCTGATGACCGCCGTCGACCACGTCCTGGACGACCTCGCCCGCCACCCCGGCTGGCAGCGGGTCCGCGCCCTGGGCATCGGCAGCGCCGGCCCCGTCGACACCGCCCGCGGCACCGTCAGCCCGGTCAACATCCCCGGCTGGCGCGAGTTCCCGCTCCGCGACGAGACCGCCCAGCACCCCGCCGCCGCCCACCTGCCGATCACCCTCGGCGGCGACGCCGTCGCGATGACCGCCGCCGAGCACTGGCAGGGCGCCGCCCGCCCCTACCGCAACGCGCTGTGCCTGGTCGTCTCCACCGGCGTCGGCGCCGGACTCGTCCTCGACGGCGCCCTGCACACCGGCACCACCGGCAACGCCGGACACCTCGGCCACATCACCGTCGACTACAACGGCCGCCCCTGCCCCTGCGGCTCACGCGGCTGCCTCGAAGGACTCTCCTCCGGCACCGCCATCGCCCGCACCGCCGCCGAACTCGGCTGGACCCCCGGCCCCGACGGCGACACCACCGCCGGCGCCGTCGCCCGCGCCGCCCACGCCGGCGACCCGCTCGCCCTCGCCGCCTTCGACCGGGCCGCCCGCGCCCTCGCCGCCGGCATCGCCGCCACCGCCACCCTGGTCGAACTCGACGCGGCCGTCATCGGCGGCGGCGTCGCCAAGGCCGGCCGCGTCCTGTTCGACCCGCTGACCCGGCACCTCGCCGACTACGCCACCCTCTCCTTCACCCGCCACCTCACCCTGCACCCCGCCCACCTCGGCACCGACGCGGGCCTGATCGGCGCCGCCGCCCTGGCCCGCCACCACCTCCCCGCGCACCACCTCCCCGCGCACCACTGACGCGTGCCCCGGCCGCCGGGCCGACCCGCGCACCCCGCACCCTGCACCCCCGGATCACTCCGTCGCTCCGGCGGTCCCCTCCACTGCGGCGGACTCCAGCGCGAAGGCGGCCCGGCAGCGTTCCACCTGGTCCGCGACCTGCGCCATGAACCAGCGCATGACCTCGTACGGGACCACCCGCTCGCCGTGGCCGGGGCCGTGGGCGTGGCCGGGGCCGTGGGCGTGGACGTGCACGGTCGGCTCCAGCGCCGGGTCCTCGTCCGGGACGAGCGCCACCAGGAAGGCCGGCCCCGGCAGCAGGACCGACCCGCCCGAGTCACCGGCCGGCACCGGCACCGCCTCGCTCAGCTCCACCGCCCAGGCGTCGTCGGGCAGCGCGTAGTGGAACCGGACCGCGTAGTGGCGGCCCGCGTGCTCCTTCAGATCCGCCGGCATGCCCGCAGCCTGCCACAGACCGCCGTCCGGGCGTTCGGGCCCCGTACCGGCTTCGACGATCGCTTCCCGAATGCACTCCGCGCATGCCGCCCACCCGCCCGAACCTGGTCGACGAGGACGTGCTGCTCGGCCTCGCCGGCCATAACCTGCGGATGTTCCCGGTTCCGGGCGCTGTAGCGGCCCTGGGCAGCTCGGGCACGGTGATCGTCGCGGACATCGGCGACGGCGCCGCGGTCAGCGGGGTGCGGGGTACGGGGTGCGGGACGAGCAGGAGTTCCGGCCGGTCGGTCCGGTACCCGCCCCTGATCGCGCCATCGCCCGTCCCGGCCCCGGGTTCGGGCCGGCCGCGGCTTCCCGCCTCGCGGTCTCGACGGGGGATGGCGGAAGATGGCGGAAGATGGCGGGGGATGACGGGGGATCAGGTGAGGCAGAACTCGTTGCCCTCGATGTCCTGCATCGTGATGCACGACTCGTTGACGCCGTCGGCGCGCTGCGTCAGCACGTGCTGTCCTCCGAGGGCCATCAGCCGTGCGCATTCGGCCTCGAGGGTGGCGAGGCGCTCCTCGCCCACGAGCCCGACGCCGGCCCGCACGTCGAGGTGCACCCGGTTCTTGACGACCTTGCCTTCGGGAACCCGCTGGAAGAGCAGGCGCGGGCCCGCACCCGAGGGATCGGTGCACGCGAAGTAGACCGCGTCCTCGGGCGGCAGTGAGCGGAAGCACTCCTCCCACGTGGCGTGGCCCTCCGGGATCTCCGGCAGGACGTAGCCCAGCACCTCGCACCAGAACGCGGCGAGGCGCACGGGGTCCGCGCAGTCGAAGGTCACCTGGATCTGTCTGATCGTTGACATCGGCGCAGAATAACAGGGCCCTGCACATCTCCCCAGGTCAGGGACCGGACGGGCCCCACGGGTCCTCGTCCTCCTCCGAACCGGCGGGGACCCCGTCCAGTGGCCCGCGACGTGGTGCCCGGCCGCTTCCGCGAGACGGCGCGGACGTAGACCGGCCGGGCACAGGCGCTGTGCCCCTCGGCTGCGAGAGGGGGCTTCAGCGTGCGCGCACCCCGTCGATGGCCAGGTCGAGCAGCCGGTCGGCCTCGCCCGGACCCTCGGGGTCCTCCTCGGTGGCCTGAGCGATGGCGCCGACGAGTTTGAGCAGTCGGGCGATGGTGACGTCGGGGCGTACGGCATTCATGTGGCGGGCGCGGTCGAGGAGTTCGCCGCCCGCGCTGGTGATCATGGCGTGGCAGGTGCTTCCCAGTGTCGGGTCGCCGTCCCGGGCGCCGTGCACGAGTGATGCCCCCAGTCCCCGGTTGGCGACGGCGTGTGCGCCGACGGCGCGCAGCCAGGTGACGAGTGCGGCTCCGGGGTCGGGTGCGGACAGCAGGTCGCGGGCTTCGGCGCAGAGGGCCTCCACCCGGCCCTTGAAGACGGCTTCCAGGAGCAACTGCCGTGAGGGGAAGTGCCGGTGGAGTGTGGCCGAGCCGACGCCGGCGTGCCGGGCGATCTCCTCCAGCGAGGCTTCGGCGCCGTACTCGGCGACCAGGCTCTCGGCGGCGGCCACGATCCGGTCGTAGTTGCGGCGCGCGTCGGCGCGCATCGGCCGCGGAGCGGGGCCGGTTGCACTCTTGGGCACGGGAACTCCTGACGGCTTGCTAACTGGGGTGGCCCTCCATATTGTATCGACCGATAACCGGAGGGGCACCCCAGTTAGTGGGCGGCCCCTCGTCGGCATGCGACAGGGGAGATCCGTGGAACCGACAGGAAAGACCGTCGTCGTCGTGGGGGCGACCGGCCTGCAGGGCCGGGCAGTGACACGGCACCTGCTCAGCGACGGCTGGCAGGTGCGCGCACTCACCCGCGACCCGGACGGGGCGCCGGCCCGAGCACTGGCGAGCGCGGGCGCGCAGATCATGCGCGCGCAGATGGAGGACGTCTCCTCGTTGATCGCCGCGACCGATGGCGCATACGGCGTGTTCAGCGTCCAGCCCACGGTCGGCTCTCCCGGAACCGCACCGGACTTCAGCGCCGAGGACGAGGTCCGTTGGGGGATGAACGTCGCCGAAGCCGCACGTGCCGCCGGCGTCGAGCACTTCGTCTTCACCTCGGTCGCCGGCGCGGACCGTCACGGCAGTGAAACGCTGCCGCAGAACCTCGTCAGCAAGTGGCGCATCGAGCAGCACATCGCGGGGCTCGCCCTGCCCGCGACGATCCTGCGGCCGGTCTCCTTCATGGAGAACTTCACCGGCGAATACGCCCTGCGGGGCGGGGCGTTGGCCACTGCCCTCGCCCCCGGGGCCCCCCAGCAGATCATGGCGGTGGACGACGTCGGCTTCGTCACCGCGCTCGCGTTCTCCCGGCCCGAGGAGTGGATCGGCCGCGCGGTGGCCCTGGCGGCGGACGAACTCACGCCGGTGCAGATCGCGGCGACCATCGAGAGCGTGCTCGGGCGCCGACTGCCGTACGTCCGGATCCCGATCGAAGCGGTCCGGGCCCTCAGCGAGGACTTCGCGTTCGCCTACGAGTGGCTCGACGAACGCGGCTACCGCGCGGACATCGCGGCAACCCGCCGCATCCACCCCGGGGCAATGAATCTCCGCACCTGGCTGGAGCGCACCGGCGCAGCCCGGATCGCCGCGTTCCTCGCTGCCCGACCCACCACCGGGCAGCACGCATGAGCGCCCGCACACCCGATGCGCCCGCTCTCGGACGCATCGGGATCTGGGCGGGCGACCTCGACAGCCACCCCGCGGCAGGAGTGCGCGAGGCCGGGGCGGCGATCGAGGACCTCGGCTACGGCACCCTGTGGTTCGCCGAGACCACGGGGCGGGAGGCCATGGCGCAGGCCGCGATCCTGCTGTCCGCCACCCGGCGGATCACCGTGGCCGCCGGCATGACCGACATCTACGCGCGGGACGCGGTGACCGCCGCCGCCCGGCGCACCCTGGCGGAGGCGTTCCCCGGACGGTTCCTCCTCGGACTGTGGGAGAGCCACCCGAGCCTCGCCGAGGACGTCCGCGGTCACCGCTACGGCTCACCGCCGGCCACGATGCGCGCCTACCTCGAGGCTTTCGACGCCGCCCCGTTCGGGCCGCCCGCCACGACAACCTCGCGGCAGCATGTGCTCGCGGCCCTGGAGCCGGACATGCTCGCACTCGCCGCCGAACGCACCCGGGGCGCCACCGTCCTGGGCATGCCCGTCGAGTACACCCGCACCGCGAGGGCGGTGCTCGGACCTGACGCACTGCTGGCCGTGACCCAACTGTGCGTGCTGAGCCCCGACCGCGCCCGCACTGCCGAGTTGGCCGCCGCCACGGCCGCGGCGGCCCTGCCGAACCGGCGAACGCTGCTGCACGACCTGGGGCACCAGGACGTGAACACGCTCGACGACCGGCTCGTTGACGCGATCGTGGCCCACGGCGATGCCGACGACATCGCCCGCCGTGTCCACGAACACCTCGATGCCGGAGCCGACCACGTCAGCCTCCACCTCGCGACCCCCACACCGGGCGCCCCCGTCGGCCAGTGGGAGCACATGGCCACCCGCCTGCTGCCCTGACCGGATCCGCCCAGCCGGGAGGCTCCGCGCCCGCCATGCCGCCATCCCCGCTCGAACCGCTCCGGCGGCAGCTCTCGGCACCACCGCCCGAGCCACCCGCATTCGATCCCCCGCACCCGCCGGGCCACCACCGCCGACGCGCACCCGGCGAACCCGTGCTCCGCCGGGCCGTTGAGGCGCTGGTGCACGGCCCCGGCCACGAGCGGGCCTCCCCCGGCCGACCGGACCAAGCAGGGCCTCATGACGAGGATCCCGGAAAACGGCCAGGACTACTCACGCCTCCCCACCCCGTCCGGCCTTCAACAGAGTGGGGGAGTTTCGGTGAGCATCATCCGCGCCGTGGTCCGGGGCCGCCCGCTCGGTCGCCCGCTCGTCACCGGTCGGGCACCCGGGATCGCGATCCACAGCTGGAGCACGAGGACCTGCCCCGACGACCGAGGACGACCCAAGTGGTCTGCGAGGATGCTGGGATGCAGCACCTGCCGGATGACCCGTCGCTCCTGCCCGCCCCGTGGTGGGTTCCCGATGGAGGCATGCACGACTTCGAGCTGGAACTGCGTCGCGAGCTGGCTCCTGGACACCCCCTGTACGGAGCAGGGGCCGCCGCTGCGGCACGATGCGAAGGATGCGACGACGTCCTGTTCAGGGTCGCGGACGGGCCGTCGCCCTGGGCCGTGGTTCACCTGACGTGGGCAGGTCGCGAGGAACGTGCCCCCTGGCCGATGACGACGCCGCTCGCAAGCCTGGCCGAACTCCTCACCGAGTGGGCCGACCACGGCTGCAACGACGCCGGGGCGGCGTCTCCGGGATCACCTTCGTAGCCGGATCACGACAGGCGCCGCAGTCGCGGTGCCGGGGAAGGCACAGCCGCGTCTGTCGTGGCGGGTCGCGCCGGCGGCCGGGGCCCAAAGGCTGTCCGGTAAGGCTTGACGTGTCAACGCCGTCCGGTCTGGAGCGGCTGGCGCGAGGTCGGCGCCGGGCCTCGGCCGGACAGAACCTATATTCGTGGCATGCCTTCACACCTCAGTCCTGGTGCTTCGGGCGCCTTCCGGCGCTTCGCCGGATGGCTCGCCCGCGGCTCGGTGGGCCACCCGATGCTGGAGGGGGTCGACTACTGGGAAGAGCTCCGTGATTCCCCTTCCCAGGCCGAGATCTGCTTCGCCATCTTCGCCAACGTCCTCGAACTGGACGAAGAGGGGGAGCCGGTCAACAAGAAGTACGCTGAGCGCCGGGCAGCGACGTGGCTCTACAGGTACTGCACGGGGGAACTTCCGCCGGGTGAGCCGGACATCGAGCCCTGGGAATGCGATCTCCACTGATCCCGCGCCGGACGGGCCTGAGCAATTGCCAGTACCTGCAGGTCCGTTGGTCTCAACTCTGGTCGAGCGAGCTGATTGCGACGAGCTCGATCTCGAAGCCGTCGCTGTTTTCCAGGTAGGCCGCGTAGTGCTGGTCGCCGCCGGCGTGCGGGTGCAGGTCGGGGAACATCAGGCGCCAGCCGTGCCGGGTCGCCTCGGCGGCCAACTCCTCGACGGTGGAAGCGTTTTCGACGTGGAATGCCAGATGGTTCAGCCCCGGACGACAGCGCTCGTGCCGGTCGGCGGTGAGGGCCGGGGACTGTTCGAGGACCAGGTAGGTCGGCCCCAGCAGCCAGCTGCGGCCCGTCTCCCAGTTCTGGGAGACGGTGTGGCCCAGGGCCTCCAGCAGCCACCCGAGGGAGGCGACGGCGCGGCCGAGGTCGGGCACCCAGAGCTCGACGTGGTGCAGCGCGCCGTGCGTCGGGCGGGTCATGCGGCGACCGTCCCGGGGCGTTCGACGAGGATCCCGTTCTCGGGCCTGGCGCCCGCGCGGACCGGCGCGACCAGGTGGGCGCCGGTGATCGCCCGCCGGCGGGCCCGGACGGACTCGACGAGTTCGAACACCATCGCCGAGGTCGCGGCCGGGCTGCCCGCGCCACGGGTGGCCTCGGTGCGGAGCTCGACCGCGGAGATCGACTCGATCGGGTTCGTGGTCCGCAGGCGGATCCACTGCCCGGCCGGGAAGTCGTAGAACGCCGGCAGCTCGTCCCGGTCGTCGGTGGTCTTCGCGACGGCCTCGGGCCACCCGGTGCCGCAGGTCTTCGCGAACGCGTCGATGGCCTTCTCGGCGTGGTCGCCGCTCCACTGCTTCGTCAGCCGGGTGACGGTGGCCGGCGGCAACCCGGCCGTGTACCGGCCGACTTCCGCTTCGAGCGCGGCGGCAAGCATGCGGCGGGCGCCTTCCCGGACGGTCTCGTCGATCGGGGAGCCGGACTCGATGGAACCGTCGGCAGTGACTACGCTGAGCACGGGCGTGCCCCTTCCCGACCCGCGCTGCGAACGCGGGCCCACTCGGTGACCATCACAGGATCATTCGGGAAGGTACGCCCTCCGCATGCCCGCCCGGGGCTGATCCACAGGTCTTGAGCACTGCTCCGAACCTTCGCGGTCACAGCACCGGCCGGTTCGGGCGCTGCAGCCCGAACTGGCCGACGTCAGCAGCCGAAGCCGGTCCTCGCCCTGGAGCCGCACCGCCGAAGAAGTCCGATAACCGGTCGCCCGCGCCGGTGCGCGACTGCCACCATGCCCGGGTGGCCCACAGCATCGTGTTCTTCCTCGCCCCCGACGACGAGACCGCCGCCGCGACGCGCCTGCGGGGACCCGGCGAGGGCTTCGCGTCCGTGACCTGCCGTTCCTACGAGCCGGACACCACCATCGTCGAATGGGACATGCACTTCGAGGACCCCGCGGCCGGGGCCCCGACGGCCGAACAGTTCCGGGCGTGGCAGTCGTGGCCGGAGTACGTCACTCCCCCCTTGAACGACGGCGTCGAGGTGTTCGCCCTGCCGCAGCGGTTGACCCGGACCCTGGCCGGCGCGCGCCCCGCCGAACTGGAGGCCCTGGCGAACCGGTGGGCCGTCAGGCTCCGGGCGGAGGGGTTCGACGACCTCGCCGACGACGACCTCCTGGCGACCCTGCGTGGGGTCGCCGGGCTCGCGGCCTCCGCACTGGATTCGAACGGCGGCCTCTACAGCTGGAGTTGCTGAGCCTCTTCAGCGGCGCAGCCCCGGAGGGCTGTCTCGCTGCTGGGGACGGACCGAGCGCGATGGAACGTCGGTGGGGCCTGAGAGGCTCCGGCCCGTGCTGATCAAGGGATACGACTTCGGGCCGCTGGTCGAGGGCGAGCGGCTGCTTGGGCGCGCCGGGTTCTGGTCCAATCACCTCCTGGCCATGTGCCGGTCCGCCGCGGGTGGCGCCCGGCCGGTGCCCGAGTGGTTCGGTGACGACGGCGCCGACACCGACGCCCTGGCCGAGGTCCTCCTGGACGACCAAGCCTGGCCGACGTTCCGCATCCCGTTCCGAGGTGGTCACAGCGCAGTCGTCGTCTACCGGAACCTCGTCGGCGACCTCGGGATCGACTACCTGTTGACCCGGGCGGACTGGCACCGGGCAGAGGAAGTGGCCGGCTTCGACGGCGACTGGTACGGACCGGGCCTGTCCTGGCGGGACATCGCGCACATCGCCGAGACGCCCGACCTGGCAGCACCCGGCGTGCACGACACCGCGGCCCGACTCCTGCTCCTGCTGCCGTTGCTCGCCGACGACGAGTTGCCACCGGAGGCCCCGGCACGGGTGAGCGCCGCCCTCACGGCCGTCGAGGCACCCGACGACTCCGCCCGGAACACGGCCGACCACCTCCTCCGGAACAGGCGGCCCGCAGCGAGACGCCGTAGTGGCGCCGACTCCCCGCTGAGCGGTGGCAGTCACCGGCGAACCGAACCGGACCCGGACGAATCGGCGGTGCTGTGGGCGCTCGACCTCACCCGGCCCCAGAACGACGCGCTCGCCGCTGCCCTGGGAAGTCGGCCTCTGCCGACATCACCGTCCCGAGGAGCGCACGGGCCCGGCACCTGAAGCAGTGACGGCGCTCTGTACGCCGAGAATGGGAGTCGTTTGTTGACGGCTTCGGAAGTCACCGCGTGAGTCGGCCCCTTGATCGATGTCGACGGGTCCGGGAGTCGCTCGGGGCGCGGCGGGCGGTTCCGGGGCCTTCCGGTGGAGGCCCTGAGGTGCCGCCCCTGCCGGTCTTCCGCCGCGATCCGCTCGCAATGGGTCGCTTGGTCGATGTGCGGAGCGACTGCGGCGAGGACTGGGACGGGTCCGGTTCCAGCCGTGCTGTTCGGAGCCTAAAGTGCTGTTCATGGACATGGGGGCGGCACTGGTTGCGGTGGTCGGCGTTGCGGGAACTCTTGGGGCTGCGCTGCTCACTCAGCGCGGCGCCGACCGCACCAAGCAGCGCGAGCTGGCATTGAGCCGGTCCATCCAGGAGGCGCGTGAGGATCGCGAGCTGCGCCGCAAGAGCTACACCGACCTGCACCGGGATGTCCGGCAGTTCGCCACGGCTCTCAGCCGGCACCTCTACGTCATGCGGGATCGAGAGATCGAGGACGAGGACGTACGGGTACTGGAGGAGGCCAAGGACGCCCAGCGGAGCCGCTGGTCGGAGACGATCATGGTCGCGCCCGGTGTGGTGCTCGTGGCGGCTCAGGAAGTGAATGACGAGCTGACCCGCGTGTATGGGCAGGTGAAGCGTCAGGAGCAGGGGAACCCGCGACCGGGCGAGACGCTGCAAACGGTGGCGGAGGCGCAACAGGCGCTCTGGCCGCTGATCCAGGCCATGGGGGACGCCATGCGTCGTGACCTCGGGGTGGCCGGCGAGATCAGCGCTTCCTCGTCGGCGGGGGCCGGCCGTGTGGGGGTGTCGGCCGACATGCCGAGTGCAGCCCGGACAGGCGTGGGCCGGAGGTCCTGGGCGTAGCTGGTCTTCGCTTGATCCAGTTCTTCGGCATCGCAGCGCAGCTCACGTACGACGCGGGGGCGGGACGGGAGGACAGGCGCCGGTACGCCGGCGCGGTGTGCGGGAGCACGGTCCACGATGTTCGGCCACTGCGGCCTGGTCACACCGGCACACGTTCCCGGCGGAACGGCGGAACGGCGGAACGGCCGCACGGCGGGGTGCCGTGCGGCCGTTCGGATGCCTGGGG
>NZ_JBHUWH010000279.1:0-10485 GCF_042670125.1 Kitasatospora sp. NPDC057198
GCACGGCCCAGCACCGCCCCCTTGCCGCACAGCGGAACCTCGGCGTGCCTGCAACCGGCTCAGCAGCACACGGCCGAGCACCGCCGCCGCCTCCCCCACCCCAACCCCCTCGCCGCGAAGCGGAACCTCAGCGCGCCTGCAACCGGCTCAGGATCGCGTGGTCCAGCGCCGCCGCCGTCTCCGGCACGCTGAGGTTGGAGTTGTCGATGATCGGGAGGCCGGAGGTGCGCCAGCCGGCCATCCGGCCGTGGATGCGGGCGACTTCGTCGTCGGAGAGGCGCCGGTTGCCGGAGCGTTCGGCGTTGCGGGCGAGGACGCGGTCGAGGCCGGGGAGGAGGACGACGGGGATCATGCCGGGGCCGATGTGGCGCTTCCAGCCGCCGAGGCCGATCGCGGGGCGGTCGGGGAAGACGGCGTCGTCGATGATGCAGGAGATGCCGTTGGCGAGGTAGTTGCGGCAGGCGAAGCCGCAGGTGCGGCGGGCGAGGCGGTACTGGGCCTCGGAGTCGGTGTTCCAGCCGGACTGCGGGTTGGCGAAGCCGGACTGGACCCACTCGCGGACGTCGTCGAGGCTGATGTGCGCGGTGGGGGTGGGGCGGCGCTCGGCCCAGTAGCGGGCGACGGTGGTCTTGCCGGCGCCGGCCGCGCCGATCAGCAGGACGGCGATCGGGCCGGTCGGAGCCGGGGCGGGGAGCGCGGGCTGGTGCGGGGGCGGGGCGGGCAGTTGCACGGCGGCTCCGGAGGGGAGCAGGAAGTGGCCGGTGCCGCCGGGGGCTATCGGGGCGACGGCCTTGAGCGGTACGGTCGGCCGGTCCGGCCGGGGTGCGGTGGGGCCCAGGGCGGGGAGCGCCTGGGTGGTGCCGGGGTAGGGCGGCTGATGGCCCGCCGGATGCGCCGGAAGCGGGGCAGCGGCCGGCCGGGGCGGCACCTGGCCCCCCGCGTGCTGGTTCTGCGCGTACTGGCTCACCGTCACCTCCCTGCGCCGAATGTACACGTGGGCCCGGTGGCGGGCACAAGTCCGCCACCGGGCCGGGGTGCGCTCAGCGGCTGGTCAGCTGCTCGGCGAGGGCGCGCAGGGCGAGTTCGTACGAACCGAGGCCGAAGCCGGCGATGGTGCCGGAGGCGACGGCGGCGATGACCGAGGTGTGCCGGAAGGTCTCGCGGGCGTACGGGTTGGAGATGTGCACCTCGATGAGCGGCGCGGTGCGCTGGGCGGCGGCGTCGCGCATGGCGTACGAGTAGTGCGTGAAGGCGCCGGGGTTGATCACCACGGGGGTCTTGGCGTCCGCCGCCTGGTGCAGCCAACCGACCATCTCCGCCTCGGAGTTGGTCTCCCGCACCTCGACGTCGAAACCGAGTTCGGCGCCCAGTTCGGCGCACCGCGCCACCAGCCCCGCGTACGAGGTGGAGCCGTACACGTCGGGTTCGCGGGAGCCGAGGCGGCCCAGGTTGGGGCCGTTCAGCACCAGGACGGGCGTGCTCATCCGGAGACCTCCCCGTAGGCGGCGACCAGCACGGACGGGTCGGGGCCCTCCAGGATGGAGGTCTTGGCCAGGCCGTCCAGGACGACGAAGCGCAGCAGGTCGCCGCGCGACTTCTTGTCGATCTTCATGGCGTCGAGCAGCTTCGGCCAGGCGTCCGCCCGGTAGGTGAGCGGCAGGCCGACGGAGGCCAGCACGGTGCGGTGCCGGTCGGCCGTGGCGTCGTCCAACCGCCCGGCGAGGCGGCCGAGTTCGGCGGCGAAGACCATGCCGATGGAGATCGCCGCGCCGTGCCGCCACTTGTAGCGCTCGTTGCGCTCGATGGCGTGGCCCAGGGTGTGGCCGTAGTTGAGGATCTCGCGGCGGCCGGACTCCTTGAGGTCCCCGGAGACCACGTCGGCCTTGACCTGGATGGCCCGCCGGATCAGTTCCAGGGTGTGCGGCCCGGCCGGGCTGGTGGCGGCCTCCGGGTCGGCCTCGACCAGGTCGAGGATGACCGGGTCGGCGATGAAGCCGGCCTTGATCACCTCGGCCAGGCCGGAGACGTAGTCGTGCTTGCCGAGGGTCTCCAGGGTGCCGAGGTCGGCCAGCACGCCCGCGGGCGGGTGGAAGGCGCCGACCATGTTCTTGCCCTCGGCGATGTTGATGCCGGTCTTGCCGCCGACGGCCGCGTCGACCATGCCGAGCAGCGTGGTGGGCACCGAGATCCAGCGCACCCCGCGCAGCCAGGTGGCGGCGACGAAGCCCGCCAGGTCGGTGGTGGAGCCGCCGCCGAGGCCGACGACCACGTCGCTGCGGGTGAAGCCGGTCTGGCCGAGCACCGACCAGCAGTACGCGGCGACCTCGGCGCTCTTGGCGTCCTCGGCGTTCGGCACCTGGAGCGCGATGGCCTCGTAGCCCTGCGCGGCGAGGTCCTCGCGGATCGCCTCGCCGGTGGCCTCCAGGGCCTCCGGGTGGATGACGGCGACCCGCTTGGCCTTGGGGCCGATCAGCGGGGCGAGCTCGCCGAGCAACTGGTGGCCGATCAGCACCTCGTAGGGGGCGTGGCCGTCGCTGCCCGCGACCTGGATCCTGACAACGTCGGCGTCAGACATGGGGGTTCTTCAACTCCAGTGCTTCGAGTACGGCGTCGGCGACCTGCTCGGGCGTGCGGCCCTCGGTGTCGACCACGGCGGTGGCGACCTCCAGGTAGAGCGGGCGGCGGGCCTCCATCAGCTCGCGCCAGCGGGCCCGGGGGTTGACGGCGAGCAGCGGGCGGGGGGCGTCCAGGCCGACCCGCTTGACCGCGTCGCCGAGCGCCACCTCCAGGAAGACCACGGGCAGCGGGGCGAGCAGCGCGCGGGTCTCCCCGGCCATCACGGCGCCGCCGCCGAGCGCCAGCACGCCCGGGAAGCCGGTGACGGCGGCCCGGACGGCCTCCCGTTCCAGCTGCCGGAAGTGCGGCTCGCCCTCGTCGACGAAGATCTCCGGGATGGGCTTGCCGGCGGCCTGCTCGATGTCGGCGTCGGTGTCCCGGAACGGCAGGCCGAGGCGTTCGGCGAGGACCCGCCCGACGGTGGACTTGCCGCTGCCGGGCGGGCCGACCAGCACCACCGCGGGCGTGGCCGGTGCGCTCATCGGACGATCAGGTTGTCGAGGTACGACTGCACGTTGCGGCGGGTCTCGGAGACGTTGTCGCCGCCGAACTTCTCCGCCACCGCGTCCGCCAGGACGAGCGCCACCATCGCCTCGGCGACGATGCCGGCCGCCGGGACGGCGCACACGTCGGAGCGCTGGTGGTGCGCCTTGGCCTCCTCGCCGGTGCGGGTGTCGACGGTCCGCAGGGCGCGCGGGACGGTCGCGATCGGCTTCATCGCGGCCCGCACCCGCAGCAGTTCGCCGGTGGACAGGCCGCCCTCGGTGCCGCCGGAGCGGCCGGAGGTGCGCTTGACGCCGTCCGGGGTCGGCACGATCTCGTCGTGCGCCTGCGAGCCGGGGACGCGGGCCAGCTCGAAGCCGTCGCCGACCTCGACGCCCTTGATCGCCTGGATGCCCATCAGCGCGGCGGCCAGCCGGGCGTCCAGCCGGCGGTCCCAGTGCACGTGCGAGCCGAGGCCGACCGGCACGCCGTAGGCCAGCACCTCGACCACGCCGCCGAGGGTGTCGCCGTCCTTGTGGGCCTGGTCGATCTCGGCGACCATCGCCTCGGACGCGTCGGCGTCCAGGCAGCGCACCGGGTCCTCGTCGAGGCGGGCCTCGTCGGCGGGCAGCGGCAGCACCCCGGCCGGGGCCTTGGCGGCGGCCAGCTCCACGACGTGGCTGACGATCTCGATGCCGCAGGTCTCCTTGAGGTAGGAGCGGGCGACCGCGCCGAGCGCGACCCGGGCCGCGGTCTCCCGGGCGCTGGCGCGCTCCAGGATCGGCCGGGCCTCGTCGATCGAGTACTTCTGCATGCCCGCCAGGTCGGCGTGGCCGGGGCGGGGGCGGGTGAGCGCCTCGTTGCGGGCCAGGCCGGCCAGCACCTCGGGGTCGACCGGGTCGGCCGACATGACCTGCTCCCACTTCGGCCACTCGGTGTTGCCGACCATGATCGCCACCGGGGAGCCCATGGTCTCGCCGTGCCGGACGCCGCCGAGGAAGGTCACCTCGTCCCGCTCGAACTTCATCCGCGCGCCGCGACCGTACCCGAGCCGCCGGCGGGCCAGCGCGTCGGCCACCATGGCGGTGGTGACCGGCACCCCGGCCGGCAGGCCCTCCAGCGTCGCGACCAGAGCGGGGCCGTGCGACTCCCCCGCCGTGAGCCAGCGCAAGCTACCCACCGAAAGCTCCTTCGTCAGCGGCCCGCGCCGTGAACGGCGGCCGGCCCGGCGTCTCGTCCTGCCCGGCCGCGGGAACGCGACGGGGCGGCTCCGATCCTTTCACGTCCCGCAGGTCACCGGGGCCACGGTCCGCGTGGCGGACAGCGGGCCCCAGCAGGTGGACGGCGGCCTCACTCCGCGAGCGCCGCCTCCCCCGCCGCCCGCATCGCGGCCAGCGGGCCGCGCGGCACGCCGGTGAACCGCTCGAACTGCAGCACCGCCTGGTGCACCAGCAGGTCGAGCCCGCCCAGCACGGTGCCGCCGCGCTCCAGGCAGGCCGCGGCCAGCGCGGTCGGCCACGGGTGGTACAGCACGTCGAACAGGACGCCCGGCGCGGCCGTCAGCTGCGCCGCGAAGCCGTCGGTGGCCCCGACCGGCGTGGTGGAGACGGTCAGCGGCCCCTCCAGCGCCCGCGCGCCGTCCGCCCAGTCGGCGGTGCGCACCACCACTCCGAGGCGCTCCCCGAGCTCCCGCATCTCGGCGGCCCGCCCGGCGCTGCGCACGTACGCGGTCACCTCGCCGTCGCAGACCTGGGCCAGCGCGGCCAGCGCGGAGGAGGCGGTGGCCCCGGCGCCCAGCACCGCGGCCGAGTCGACCCGTTCGACGCCGCGTTCGCGCAGCGCGTTGACCAGCCCGGGGACGTCGGTGTTGTCGCCGTGCCGCCGCCCGTCGCGGTCGAACACCACGGTGTTGACGGCGTCCACCGCGCGGGCGGTGTCGCTGACAGTGTCCAGCAGCGGGCGGATCGCCCGCTTGAGCGGCATGGTCAGCGACAGGCCGGCCCACTCGGCGGGGTCGAGCCCGGCGACGAAGTCCGCCAGGGTCGATTCGTCGACCTCGTGCCGGCCGTACTGCCAGTGGGTGAGCCCGAGCGCGGCGTACCCGGCGTTGTGCAGGGCCGGGGAGAGCGAGTGGGCGATCGGCGAGCCGAGCACGGCGGCCCGGTGCGGGGTGGTCACGAAACGGCCTTTCCGGGGAGGGGACGGGCGGGGCGGTGCAGGAAGACGTCGACCGGGTCCTCGGACTCGAGCGCGAAGCCGTGCCGCTCGTACAGCCGCCGGGCGGGGCTGCCGCTCAGCACGTTCAGCCGGACGGCCAGGCCCGCGGCGTCGGCCCGTTCCAGCGCCGCGCGCAGCACGGCGGTGCCCAGGCCGCGGCCGTGCAGCGCCGGGCGGAGGTAGAAGTGCTCCAGCAGCAGGGTGCCGGGCCGCTCGTCGGGGGCGAGCGCCAGGCAGCCGACCGGGCCGGGGGCCTCGATGACCGAGGTGTGCTCGGGCCGGTACCCGTCGCGCATCCGCTGCCGGACCCGGTGCCCGTCGTAGCGGCCGAGCCGCTCCAGGTCGGGGCGCATCGCCTCGGCCCGCAGCTCGACCAGTGCCTCCAGGTCGGCGGCGGTGGCGGGGCGCAGCGCCCAGGCGGGGAGTGCGGTCACGCGTCCGGCCCTTCTCGACTTGGCGGTGCGCTCGCGTCGGTCTTCGCGCGCGGCATCGCCGGATATGAAGTGGATCAAGTCACTCCGGGCCGCAATCAGGCCACTTCGAACACGGAGCACTGCCCCACCAGCCACACAGGCAACACAATGATGCCCCGGTCGCACCGACCGCTTCAGAGTCCTGTAGGAGACCTTCATGCGCCGCATAGTCCCCGCTTCACTCGCCACAGTAGCCCTCGCCGCCGGCCTGTTCGGCATCGGCACCGGCACCGCGCAGGCCGCCACCGCCTCGTGCACCACGTCCACGCTGGACGTGGGGGTGATCGTGCCCGCCACCGGTTCCTACTCGACCGACTGTCTGCTGGGCCAGGGCAACCAGAGCAGGGCCGTCGAAGTACTGCAGAACACCCTGAGCGTCTGTTACGGCCAGAACATCACCAGTGACGGAGTCTTCGGCCCGGCCACCAAGTCCGCGCTCATCACCGTTCAGCGGCAGATCGGAGTGAGCGCGGACGGGGTGTACGGACCCAACACCCGCAACCACATGCAGTTCATCAAGGGCAGCATCAACGTCGGGGACTCCCCCTGCCGGATCTACTGATCCGCAGCCGGGCACACCGCCACCGCCCCGGTCCCGACCAGCGGTTCGGGGCCGGCGCCGGTGCCGGGACGCAGCGTCCGGGTCACGCGCGCTCCCGGCGGGTGCGGGCGGACCAGCGGCCCTCGCTGTGGGAGATCCGGATCGGGTGCCGGAAGCACTCGGAGACCAGCTCGGTGGTCAGCACCTCGGCGGCCGGGCCGGCCGCGGTGGTCAGGCCGTCGCGCAGCAGCAGGGCGTGGCTGGTGGTCTCGGGGAGCTCCTCCAGGTGGTGGGTGACCAGGACGGACGCCACCTCGGGGTAGCGGGCGCGCAGTTCGTCCAGGCTCTCCAGGAGCTGTTCGCGGGCGGTGAGGTCGAGCCCGGTGGCGGGTTCGTCGAGCAGCAGCAGCCGGGGCGCGGGCATCAGCGCGCGGGCGATCAGGACCCGGCCGCGCTCGCCCTGGGAGAGCGTAGTCCAGGCGTGCTCGGCGCGGTGCGCGATGCCCAGGGTCTCGATCAACTCCTCGGCGTGGTCGAGCTGTTCGGCCGTCGGCTTGTGCCACAGGTCGGGCTCGATGGTCTGCGTGGCGCCGGTCAGCACGACCTGCCGCACACTCAGCGGGGAGCGCAGCGGGTGCCGCGGGTTGACATGCCCGAGGTGGGCCCGCAGCTCGCGGACGTCGACCCGGCCGAGCTGCCGCCCCAGCACCTTCACGGTGCCGGCGGTGGGGTGCTCGACCGCGCCGAGCAGCGACAGCAGGGTGCTCTTGCCCGCGCCGTTCGCGCCGAGCACCGCCCAGTGCTCCCCGGCCCGGACGGTCAGCGAGACGTCCCGCAGCAGGTACTGCCCGCCCCGCACCACGTCGACGTGCGCGGCCTCCAGCAGCGCGGGATCCGGGTTCTGCAAGATCTCCATCCGCATCACGCTACTCGCACCCCCCACCCGCCCCGCAAAGCCGTTCCGCCCACCGGACACCCCTGGTTGCGGGGCCCCGGTGGGCGGCACGCGGTCAGGACTCGCAGGCGACCTGCTTGGCGTTGTACTTCATCCCGCGGGAGATGCACCAGTCCTGGGTGTTCTTGGCGTGCTCGGCATCCGTCACCGCGAACTTGGTCTCCGTCGGCGAGACGGCCAGCCAGTACGCCCAGTCGCCCGGCGTCGGGTTGAGAACGGCACGGAGCGCCTCGTCACCGGGGTTGCCGATCGGGGTCGGCGGCAGGCCGGGGTTGAGGTACGAGTTGTACTTGTGCGACCTGTCGTCGATCTCCTGGGTGGTCAGCTTGGTCCGGCCCAGCTCGTACTGCAGGGTCGTGTCCACTCCGAGCTTGTGCCCGGTGACGTTGGTGGTCAGACGGTTGTACATGGCCCGCGCCATCTTGCCGAAGTCCTCGGAGTTGTTGCCCTCGGCCTGCAGGATGCTGGCCTCGGTCACCACCTCGTACCCGTTCTTCAGGCCGAGCTTCTGCGCCGACTCGTCCAGCTTGAGCTCGCCGTACTTCTGGAGGGCGTTGGACACCATCTGCTTGAGCAGTTCCTCGGGCTTCATGCCCTCGGCGACCGAGTAGCGGGTCGGCCAGAGGTAGCCCTCGGGGTTGCCGTTCGCCTCGGCGGGCAGCCCGAGCGAGCCCGCCTGGTCCTTGGCGGCCTGGGCGGTGCTGCCCGCCTGGAGCTTGAGCTTCCCGTCGATCCGCTTGTAGACCTCGGAGGCCCGCAGGCCCTCCGGGATGATCAGCACGTTCCCGCCGTTGGCCTCCACCAGCTGGGTGAGGGCGGCCTCCGCGGACATCTGGTGCCGCAGGGTGTAGGTG
The DNA here is from genome assembly GCF_042670125.1 of Kitasatospora sp. NPDC057198. NCBI lineage: Bacteria > Bacillati > Actinomycetota > Actinomycetes > Kitasatosporales > Streptomycetaceae > Kitasatospora > Kitasatospora sp. NPDC057198. Next base: position 8,140 of record NZ_JBHUWH010000279.1, read on the forward strand.
CCGGGCTGGATGGCGCGGCCCCGGGAGTCCTTCTCGTAGGCGTTGGTGAACGCCTTGACGCTCTTGACCACGCCCGCGTCCAGCAGCATCTTGCCGATCGTCCCGCCGAGGGCGCCCTCCTTGACGGTGATGTTGACCGAGGTGGTGCCGTCGCCCTTGAAGTCCGGCGGCGGGCCGAAGTTGTCCTGGTAGAAGCCGTAGCCCCACCAGCCGGCGCCGCCCATGCCGCCGAGCAGCACCAGGGCGACCACCAGGCAGGCGCCGCGGTTGCGGCGGCCCGACTTCTTGCCCTTCTCCTTGCGCTTGCGCTCGGCCTCGCGGGAGTTGTCCTGCTCGGAGAAGAACGAGCCGTCCCCGTCCTCCTCCTCGTCGAGGTACTCGTCCTCGGCCCAGTCCTCGCGCCCGTCCGCCCGGTCGTACTCGGGCTCGGCGGCCCGGTGCCCGGACGACGGGGGGCCGTCGAGCGCGGCGGCCTCCGCCTCCCAGTCGATGCCGTCCGGCCCCGGGCCGCCCACCGGCTCCGGGCGCGGAGCGGGGCGCTGCTGCTGCACCTGCTGCTGCACCGGCTGCGGCTGCTGCTGCACCGGCTGCGGCTGCGGCTGCTGCTGCACCTGCTGCTGGAGGGGCTGCTGCTGGACGAACTGCTGCTGCCCGCCGTACGAGCCGCCCTGCTGCGGGTAGCCCTGCTGCGGCTGCTGCGGGTAACCCTGCTGCTGCACGAACTGCTGCTGCCCGCCGTACGAACCGTCCTGCGGCACCTGCTGCTGCGGGTAGCCCTGCGGCTGCTGCTGCTGCTGCTGCTGCTGATAACCCTGCTGCACGAACTGCTGCTGCCCGCCGTACGAACCGCCCTGCGGCACCTGCTGCTGCGGGTAACCCTGCTGCTGCACGAACTGCTGCTGCCCGTACGGATCCTGGGGCTGGTGCTGCTCCCCCGGGTACCACGGCTGGTCGCCCTGGGAGCCGTAGCGCCCGCTCTGATCAGTCATCGATCCCCTTTGCCGCATCCCGGGTGCCCGTCGAACCGGCGTGCTATGCGCAGCACGTGGTGGGAGACGTTACCGTACCGCAGCGTAGCCAAATGGCCCGACCGAGGGTGGTTCACCGTTCACGGGGACGGGGACGCGGAGGGCTGGGCCGAGGAGTTCCGGGCCCGGTAGGCGTTGAACTCGTCGACGTTCTTGCGCTGCTGCTCCTCGCTGTCGGTGAAGCGGGTGTCACCGGGCTGGACGGTGACGAAGTACAGCCAGTCGCCGTCGGCGGGGTGGATCGCGGCGCGCAGCGCGTCCCGGCCGGGGTTGCCGATGGGGGTGGGCGGCAGGCCGGGGTGGGCGTAGGTGTTGAACGGGGAGTCAAGCCTGGTGTCGTCGTGGGTGGTGGTGAGGGTGGAGCGGCCGAGCGCGTAGTTGATGGTGGAGTCGAGTTGCAGCGGCATTTTCTTGGCGAGCCGGTTGTAGACGACCCGGGCGACCTTGGCCATGTCCTCGGGGTTGTCGGCCTCGGCCTGGGCGAGGCTGGCGACGGCCAGCAGGCCGTACGGGGTGACGCCGTTGGCGGTGGCGGCGTCGGCGACGGAGGGGCCGTCGAGGTTGCCGTCGGCCTCCTTGACCATGTCCTGGAGCAGGCTCAGGGCGGTGCTGTCGCCGGTGACGGGGTAGGTGGCCGGGTAGAGGTAGCCCTCCAGGTGGCCGGAGGCGTCGGCGGGCAGGCCCAGCTCGCCGAGGTGCTGCTCGGCGGTGGTCCTGGCGGTGCCGGGCTTCAGCCCGAGCCGGGAGTCGATCGCGGCGAACACCTGGGTGGAGCGCCAGCCCTCGGGGACGGTCAGCGCGTTGGCGTTGGACGGGTCGAGCAGCACGTTGAGCGCCGAGACCGCCGACATCCGCTCCTTGAGGGTGTACGTGCCGGGGTGGATGTTGTTGCCCGCCGGGCTCTTGGCGGCGGCCTCGGTGAACGCCCGGGTGGAGGCGACCACGTGCTTGGCGGTCAGGGTCTTGCCGATCTGGGTGAGGCTGGCGCCCTGCGTCACCGACACCTGGACCTGCCCGCTGCCGCCGCCCGCGAAGTCGGGGGCGGGCTGCTTGCCCTCGGGCCAGAGCACGAACACCGTGAGCGCCAGCGCCATCGCCACGCCCAGCAGCCCGGCCACGCTCAGGCAGCACGCGGCGCGGGTGCGCAGCTGCTCCGGGTCGGGCGGTTCGACGCCGTACGGCAGGCCGGGCGGGGCGCCCTCGGGCTCGATCACGGGGGCGCCGAGGTGGCCGGGGGTGAGTCCGGGCGCGGTGTACGGGTCGGTCACGGGGGCCCTTCCGGCGGCGGGCAAGGAGAGAGGGTCCGTGCGGACGCGCG
>NZ_JBHUWH010000280.1:0-10423 GCF_042670125.1 Kitasatospora sp. NPDC057198
GCCGTAGCCCCCGCGCCCCGGCCCCCGCGCCCCGCCGGCCGCGCACCCCCCCGGGACGCCGTCGCCGCCCGTTACACCGCCGCGGGTGCCGTCGCCGTCGCCGTCCGTGTCCCCGCCCGTGCCGGGGCCGGGCGGGGCGCTGCCCGGGACGGGGAGCGCGCCGGGGCTGCCGCTGCTGGCCGCCGCCGGGCTGCTGCTCGCCGGGGTGCTGGCGCTGCGGACGGCCCGCCGGCGCGGCTGACCGGACGAAGCACGAAGCACGAAGCGCGAAGGGCCCCGGCCGCGGTGGGCGGTCGGGGCCCTTCGGGTTTCCTCAGACGGCGGCCGGCGGGGCCCAGACCGCCCGGGCCCGTGCGGCGTGCTCCTCCTGCATGGCCGTCAGGCGGCGGACCATCAGCACCGCGAGCACCGCCGCGGCCGCGGTGAGCAGCTCGGAGGCGATCAGGACGGTCAGCGCCTCCCGGTACGAGTCGACGTAGTGCAGGGCGGCCTCGGAGCCCATGCTCTGGCGGCCGAGCACGGAGAGCAGCTTGCCCAGCATCAGGGTGGTCCACCAGGCGTGCACCAGCCCGGCCGGGACGGGGCGCGGCACGCCGTGCTCGCCGGGCGGGCCGCTGGCCCGCCAGACGTCGTTGGTGATCCGCCACGGGAACCAGAAGTTCACCAGCGGGACGATCCAGCCGCCGATCACCCACCCGCGCGCGTACTGCTGCCCGTGCGGGTAGATCACCTCGGCGTTCACCCGCACCCGGTACAGCCACAGGACGAACAGCACCGCGGTGGCCAGCGTCAGCAGCAGTCCGGCGTCCGTCGTGGCGTTCGATCCGAAGAGGTCCACCAGCAGCGAGATGTCGTCGCCCGGCTCCGCCGCGTACAGGAACAGCATCACGACCGCCGATCCGGCGGCCACCGCCCCGCTCAGGGCGAGCAGCACCGCGGTCGCGGTGGCCGGGCCGCGCGGGGACCTGTAGACGGCTGGCGAAGGCATGCTGAACTCCTGGTTCCGGTTGTGGGGGAGCTCGCACACTAGTGCCCGGCGCTGACACAAGACCAGGTAAAACCGCAGCTCAGCGGCGGTTTGTCCACTTCGGGGAGGAAAGTCGGGAACGCCGAAGGGCCCGACCGGAGAACGGTCGGGCCCTTCGAGTGGCGGTAGCGGTGGGATTCGAACCCACGGTGGAGTTGCCCCCACACACGCTTTCGAGGCGTGCTCCTTTGGCCGCTCGGACACGCTACCGAGGGGAACTCTACCGGATCGGCGGGACGGGGCGAAATCCGTTCCGGGGCGGCTCAGCGCTGGGTGTCGAAGAAGGCCAGCAGCTGGGCGGTGCACTCCTCGGCGAGGACGCCGCCGACCACCTCGGGGCGGTGGTTGAGCCGGTTGTCGCGGACCACGTCGAAGAGCGAGCCGGCCGCGCCGGCCTTCGGGTCGTACGCGCCGAAGACGACCCGGGCGAGCCGGGAGAGCACGATGGCGCCCGCGCACATGGTGCAGGGCTCCAGGGTGACGACCAGGGTGCAGCCGCTCAGCCGCCACTCCCCGACGGCCCGCGCGGCCTCGCGGATGGCCACCACCTCGGCGTGGCCGGTCGGGTCGCCCTCCGCCTCGCGGACGTTGTGGCCCCGGCCGAGCACCGTGCCGTCCGGTCCGAGGACGAACGCCCCGACCGGGACGTCACCGGTGGCGGTGGCCAGTGCGGCCTCCTCGATCGCGAGGCGCATCCGGCCCGTCCACCGGTCGCGGACCGGATCGGGGCGTTCGGGGGCGGGCAGCGGCGCGATCCGCGGCCGTTCGCCCAGGGTGTCGGTGGGAAGGGACTGCATGGACCCAGTGTCGGGCACCGGGCCCGCCGCTACCGAACGGCCTCCAGGACCTCGCCGCAGCCGAGCGCCTCGGCGATCTCGCCCAGCGCGTCGCCGGGCGCCGCGCCCTCGCCGGCCAGCTCCAGCAGGTCGGCGGCGGTCATCCCGAACTCGGTCAGCAGCTCGGAGTCGCCGATCGGCCCGACCGGGTTCCCGCCGCGCCCGCCGGCCGGCTCCTCGTCGTCCGCGGCCGCGGCCGCCCCGTCGGCCTCGTCCTCGTCCTCGGCCTCGTCGTCGGCGTCGAGCCCGGCGACGAGCCCGTCGAGGTCGTCGAAGTCGGCCTCCCCGTCCTGTTCGATCAACTCGTCGGTGAGCACCGCGCCGTACGAACTGCGCGCCGCGGCCGCCGCGTCGGAGACGAAGATCCGCGGGTCGTCCTCACCGTCGATGCGCAGGACGGCGAACCACGCGTCCTCCTGCTCGATGAAGACCAGCACGGTGTCCTCGTCCTCGGCCGCCTCGCGGGCCAGGTCGGTCAGGTCGGCCAGGGTCTCTACGTCGTCGAGTTCCGTCTCGCTCACATCCCACCCGGCACCGGTGCGAGCAAGCACTGCAGCGAAGTACGCCACCAGGGACACTCCCAAGATTGGTCTCGGCTGTCGGCGATCTCGGGCGGGTGCGGTCCGGCCGCCCCCGCGCCAGAAGGCGGTCCGCCGTTCGGACCGTCCCACCGCATCGTGACAGAAAGGCCGCCGCTGCGGGGGGTGTTCGGCAGCGCGTCTTCGCAGGTCGTGTCGGAAAGGTCGGCTTCCGGCCGCTCGGGGCGCGGATCTTGACCGCCGGACGCCTTGCGGCGGGGGCGCCGGGGCGCTCCGGGGGGCGCGACTGCGGTGCGGGGCGCGGTGCCCGCGGGGCGGCCGGACCGGACCGGCGCGGTCAGATCCGGAAGGTTCGCATCCGCAACGCCTCGCGCATCCGGCGCTCCTTGGTCCGTCTCGGCCGCACCCGGGCCCGCAGCTCCCGGGCCTCGGCCAGCTCGCGGAGGAACACGGCCCGGCGCTTGCGCCGCTCCGCGTCGGTCTCCCCCTCGGTCTCCGGTATCGGACGGGACTCGTCTGTCGAGCCGGACCCGCCCGCGCCGGCGGTGGTCGCCCGCGTCGGGTTGCTCTTCATAGGTCCCGACTTTCCCAGATCGGCCCCGGGGATACCACAGGAGCGGCCCGACTTCCGTGATTCCGGGCGGATCCCCGGTGCTCCGGCGGGTCGTCCGGCGGGCCGTCCCGGCCGGTCGTCCCGGTCGTCCCGGTTCGTACGGAGTCGTACACACGTGCCGGTGGCCGTTACCGTTGGTGCCATGCGTCTCCACGTCGTCGACCACCCGCTGGTCGCCCACAAGCTGTCCACCCTGCGCGACGAGCGCACGGACTCGCCGACCTTCCGTCGGCTCACCGACGAGCTGGTGACCCTGCTCGCGTACGAGGCGACCAGGGACGTCCGCACCGACACGGTCGAGATCACCACCCCCGTCGCCGTCACCCGGGGCACCCGGCTCTCCTACCCGCGCCCGCTGGTCGTCCCGATCCTGCGGGCCGGCCTGGGCATGCTGGACGGCATGACCCGGCTGCTGCCGACCGCGGAGGTCGGCTTCCTCGGCATGGTCCGCAACGAGGAGACGCTGGAGGCGTCGACCTACGCGACCCGGATGCCGGACGACCTCTCCGGGCGGCAGATCTACGTCCTCGACCCGATGCTGGCCACCGGCGGCACCCTGGTCGCGGCGATCCGGATGCTGCTGGAGCGCGGCGCGACCGACGTCACCGCGGTGGTGCTGCTGGCCGCGCCCGAGGGCGTCGAGGTGATGGAGCGCGAGCTGGCGGGCCGGCCGGTCACGGTGGTCACCGCGGCGGTCGACCAGCGGCTCAACGAGCACGGCTACATCGTGCCGGGCCTGGGCGACGCGGGCGACCGGCTGTACGGGACGGCCGGCTAGGACCCCGGGGCCCGGGGCCGAAAGCGGAGGATCCGGCCGGGGACGGGGCGTCGTCCTCGGCCGGATCCGGTGCGTTCGCGGGGGCGTGCGGTGCGGTTCGCCGCGCTCCCGGTGGGGCTCAGCAGTGGCCGGGCTCCGGGCTGGGGGAGGGCTTGGTGAGCTCGGCGAGGGCGGCGGCGGCCTGGGTGGGGTCGGCGAGGGCGTTGAAGGTGTCGCCGATGACGAAGTCGACGGTGGCGTCGGTGCGGGTGTCCTCGGTGGAGGTCGCGGAGGCGACCTGGGAGAGCAGCAGGGTGGCCGCGCCGAGGCCGCCGGGGCCGCTGAGGATCTGCGCGGTGCCCGGGACCTTGTTGGCCAGCGCGGCGGGCGCGTTGCCGACCTTGTCGACCACGAAGCCGCGCTTGCGCAGTTCGTCGGCGGTGCGGGCGGCCAGGCCGGACTTGTCGGTGGCGTTGTAGACGTTCACCTTGACGGCGGCGGGCTGCGGCACCGCGGTGTCGCTGGGGACGGGCGCGGGGGCGCCGGAGGCGGGGGAGGCCGGGGCGCCGGCCGCGGGGGAGTTCTCCGGGGCGGCGAGCGGCGTGCCGGAGCTGCCCGCGCACGCCTGGGCGGTGGCGCCCTTGTGCTTGCCGCTGAAGACGTCGTACAGCTGGACGCCGCCCACCGAGACCAGGGTCAGGACCAGCACGCCGCCCAGCCCGAGGGCGGCCTTCCGGCCGCGGCGGGTGGGCCGGCCGAGCCGGGGGTAGGCGTTTCCGGTGACGCGGTACTGCTTCCCCTTCAAACCCCGGGGAGTCAACATGCTCATGGTCTGTCTCCCCCATAGGTGCCAGGGTGGGGTGCCGGTGACCGCGGAACGGCCGTGGGGAACGGACCGCGTGACCGCTGTAGTCAGCAGACTAATCCGACAACGGGTGCGCAGGTACTAAACGATCATCATCCGGGGGACGACGGCACTCGAAAGGACGTACCGGTACCGGCACCGGTTGCGCCCGCCCCCGGATGAGCGGCCGTCAGTCCATCTCCAGCACGCGGGCGTGCAGGACCTGCCGCTGTTGGAGGGCGGCCCGGACGGCGCGGTGCAGGCCGTCCTCCAGGTAGAGGTCGCCGCGCCACTTCACCACGTGGGCGAAGAGGTCCCCGTAGAACGTGGAGTCCTCCGCGAGGAGGGTCTCCAGGTCCAACTGGCCCTTGGTGGTCACCAGCTGGTCCAGCCGCACCGGACGCGGCGCGACGTCCGCCCACTGGCGGGTGCTGGTCCGGCCGTGATCCGGGTACGGCCGTCCGTTGCCGATGCGCTTGAAGATCACACGGAAAGCCTACCGTTCGGGACGCTCCGGGCGCAGCAGGCGGGTGCCAACGGTGCGTTGACCGGGGGAGGGGACCAAGTGGCCGTTGTGCGGACGAACGGTGCGTTCCGGGCGGCCGCCGGCTAGCGGAGGGCCCGGCCGATCCGGTCCATCGAGGACAGCCGCATCAGGCCGTAGTGGTAGAACTCGACCTCGGGGACGCCCAGTTCGCGCAGCACGCCGATCTTGGCGGCCAGGTTGTCCGGGCCGTCGCAGTCGGAGGCCATCGGACGCAGGATCACCGCCATGTCGCGCGGGCTCACGCCGTGCAGGGCGAAGGCGGCGACCTTCTCGCGGACCTCCCCGGGGGTCTTCGCGTAGCCGAGGGTCTCGATCTGGTGGGCGGCGCCCGCCAGTGCGGGCAGGTCGATGCCGGACAGCCAGCCGGTGCCGGGGCCGCCGCCGTCCATGAAGGTCAGCCGCATGCCGTGCGCGGCGGCGGTGGCGGCCAGCTCGGCGGCCAGCGAGGTGACGGTGCGGGCCGAGGCGTCGACGTACGCGGCGAAGGCGCCGCCGGCCAGCTCGTCCAGCGCGGCGGGGGCCAGCGCCCGCGACCCGTCGGCGAGGCGGGCGCGCAGCTCGGCGCGGACGGTGTCGCGGACGTGCTCGGCGGGGACGCCGGCGGCGGTCGCGGCGGCCAGGCAGTGCGGGCAGAAGCAGACCGACAGCAGGGCCTCGGTGACCGGGCCGAGCTCCTCGAAGTAGCGCTCGTGGTGGTAGCCGTGCGCCAGGCCGTGGAAGTGCAGCGACTCGGCGCGGATCGCGTCCACGCCGTAGCGGCCCAGCTCCTCGACCACGGTGCGGCAGTACTCGCGGACCTCCGGGTTGGCCGGGCACAGCTCGGTCAGGTGCCGGTCGCCGAAGGCGTTGGCGGGCGCGCAGTCGGGGTGCGCGAAGCCGAGCCGGTCGTTGTGGCAGAAGACCGTCCAGGCGTGCAGCTTCAGGCCGCGGCGGCGGGTCTCCTCGGCGGCCTCGGCGAACGGGTCGCGCTCGCCGATCGCGGTGGAGGGCAGCGGGGCGAGCCGCCGGCCGGCCCAGCGCGCCGGGTCGGGGCGGAAGTAGGCAGCACCCGGTTCGAGGTAGCGCAGCACGCGCCGGGGGTTGTGCGGGAAGACGTCCCGGGCCTCGTGGTAGACGGACGCGAGCGTGACGCCGCCGGCGCCCGCCCGGTCGGTAAGGTTGCCGAAGAAGGCGTCGGCCCCTTCGTCGAGCAGGTCGGTGGCGAAGGCGAGGACGGACGTCTCCACGGGGCAACTCCGGAGAAGGAAGTACGGGGAGTGACCACGCTAACCGTGCGCTCCCGTATTGGTCTATACCTGGTTGGGTGAGGGGAGCGGCGCCATGGCGGTCTACCGGGGCTTCGACCAGCAGGAACTCGACCGGGAGTACTCACCCAGCAGCGAGGTCGCCGACTTCGACGCCGAACTCCGGGCCTACGCCGTCGAGAGCGGCCGGGCCCGCCGGGAACTGCCCGGGTACCGGGAACTGCGCTACGGGCCCGACGCGCCCGAGCTGATCGACTTCTTCCCCGCCGCCCGGCCGGGCGCGCCGCTGCACGTGTTCGTGCACGGCGGCTTCTGGCAGGAGCTCGGCAAGGAGGACTCCGGCTTCCCCGCGCTCGACCTCGTCCCGCTCGGCACCGCGTTCGCCGCCGTCGGCTACGGGCTCGCCCCGCACTGGACGGTCGAACGGATCGTCGAGCAGGTCACCTCGGCCGTGCGCTGGCTGGTCGACCACGCGGCCGAGCTCGGCGCCGACCCGGAGCGGATCGTGCTCAGCGGCAGCTCCGCGGGGGCGCACCTGGCCGCCACCGCGCTGCTGGACGAACGGCTGCGCGGGCGGATCCGCGGGGCCGCGCTGCTCAGCGGCGTCTACGACCTGGAGCCCGTCGCCCTCAGCTACGTCAACCAGCCGCTCGGCCTCGACCCCGCCCGCGCCGCCGCGCTCAGCCCGCTGCACGCCGGGGCGGACGCGCTGGCGGGGCTGCCGCCGGTGGTGCTGGCGCTGGGCGAGCACGAGACGGACGAGTTCGGGCGGCAGCAGGCCGAGTACGCGAAGGCGCTGCGGGGGGCGGGCGTCGCGGTGCACGAGCTGCTGGTGGGCGGGCGCAACCACTTCGACCTGGTCTTCGACCTGGGGAAGGTGGGGACGGTGCTGGGGGCGGCGGTGGAGGCGCTCCGGCGCGGGTGAGAGCCCGCGGCGGCCGCTGTCCCGGAGGCCCGGAGCAGCCCGGACGCATCGGCGGGATCCGGCCGCCGGCCGCCCGGACCCGCCGTTCCCCGGCCCCTGACGCGGCCCGGCGGTGGATAGGCTGGGGCGGTACTCCGAGGGCCTTCGATGGGGATGGTGACCGATGACCGGGCGTATTCCGCTTCCGTACGGCTTCCTGCCGCCGGTGCCGGCGTTCCAGCTGCGCAGCACGGACCTGGTGGACGGGGGGACGATGCCGGACGCGCAGGTGCACGCGGCCGGGAACACCTCGCCGCAGCTGTCGTGGTCGGGCTTCCCGGCGGGGACGCGGTCGTTCGCGGTGACCTGCTACGACCCGGACGCGCCGACGGCGGCGGGCTGGTGGCACTGGCTGGTGGTGAACCTGCCGGCCGAGGTCACCGAGCTGGCGACCGGGGCCGGGGCCGGCGACGGGACGCTGCCCGGCGGGGCGTTCCACGTCCGCAACGACTTCCCGGGGCACCGCTACGACGGGGCGGCGCCGCCGCCCGGGCCGGCCCACCGGTACGTGTTCGTGGTGCACGCGCTGGACGTGCCGGCCCTGGAGGTCGGGCCGGACACCCCGGCGGCGCAGGTCGGGTTCAACCTGACCGCGCACGCGCTGGGGCGGGCCCTGCTGACGGTGGAGTACCGGTCGGCGCCGTGACGCGCGCTCAGGCCAGCACCTGGCGCAGGAACGCCTCCAGGTTGGCGGCCGTCCGGGCGATCTGCTCCTCCAGCGGGAGCGACTCGTCCGGGCGGCTGACCGAGGCGCTGCGGCGCAGGCCGCGGACGTACAGCGAGCAGGCCAGGTCGGCGCAGAGGTAGGTGCCGACCGAGTTGCCCTCGCGGCCGGCCGCGCCGGCCCGGGGGGCGGTGAGCAGCGAGACGCCGCTGCCCGCGTGGGCGGTGATGCAGACCGAGCAGACGTTGGTGCGGGTCAGGCTGCGCTTCACGTTCGGCGAGCGGAGCGTGAGGCCGACCGGGGTGCCGTCCAGGACGGCGACCAGGTAGGCCCGGTCGGGGGCGCCGAGGTCGCGCCAGCCGAGGAAGTCCAGGTCCGCCCAGCGCTGCTGGGCCAGGTCGCGCGGGACGGGCAGCCGCTTGGCCTCGCCCTTGGAGCAGTTGACGAAGGACGCCCGGATCTCGGGCTCGGTCAGGGCACGCATGCCCCGACGCTAACCGGGCGGACGCGGGTGCGTCGCCCGGTTTTCCACCGGCACCGGACCGCGCGTTGGGTGGAGCGCGGTTCGCGGTGCGGGCCACACTGGGGGGATGACGCAACAGCGGCGGTTGATCGTGCTGCGGCACGCCAAGGCGGACTGGCCGGACGTCCCGGACGAGCTGCGGCCGCTGGCCGAGCGCGGCCGGGCCGACGCGGTGGCGGCCGGACGCTGGCTGGCCGAGCACGGACTGGTGCCGGACCGGGTGCTGTGCTCCACCGCGGTGCGCACCCGGCAGACCTGGGAGCTGGCCGAGCCGGAGATCGGCGGCGCGCCCGAACTCGTCCTGGAACCGCGGGCGTACCGGGCGGACGCGGACGAACTCGTGGAGCTGCTGCGGGAGTTGCCGCCGGTGGTGCGCACCGTGATGCTGGTCGGGCACCGGCCCGAGGTGCAGGAGCTGGTGCTGGGGCTGGCCCACGGGAGCGGGAACGGGCACCGGAACGAGGCGCTGGAGCGGCTGCGGGAGAAGTTCGCCACGGCCGGGGTGGCGGTGCTCGACGTACCGGGCGAATGGGGAGAACTCGCACCGGGGAGCGCCGAGTTGACCGACTACGCGGTGCCGCGCGGATGAATCCGGGGGCGTGATAGTCATGGGGCGTGCGCTTCGACACCGTTCCCAAGCCGCCCGCCGTGGCGGCCCGCCCACGTGACGACCGCGGCTACCCGGTACCCGCGATCACCCCGTGGGAGGACGGGCGGCCGCAGTTCGCGCTGACCGACTACGAGCGGTCGGCGGCCTGCGCCCGGGAGCGGCTGTGCTCGGTGTGCAACACGCTGATGCCGCGCGGCCCGGTGTGGCGGGTGGTCGGCGGTACGGAGGCGGTGGCGATCGGCGAGGCGCTGGCGGCCGGCCGCCCTTACCGGAACATGGCGCCCACCACGGAGGGCCCCGGCCACCGGGCGTGCATGCTGTACGCCTCGATGGTCTGCCCGTACCTGGCCCGCTCCAACGCCCGCCGCCGGGTGACGGCCGTCCAGGGGGACACCCCGGACGGGCTCACCGCGCACGTGGTGCGCGGGGCCGCCCGGGGCGACGCGGGTGCGGTGGTCGGCTTCGCCGAGTACGAGTTCGGGATCACCCCGACCAAGGTGCTGTTCCGCTTCCTGGACCCGGTCGAGTGGCTGCCGCACGACGACGCCGACGAGCAACTGCCGAACCTGCGCGCGGAGTTGGACCGGATCGCTCAGCGGTAGGCGGGGAGGCCGACGGTGTCGGCGACCTTCTCCGGCTGCCCGCCGGTGAACGGGACGGTGTAGATGCCGTCCGGGCCGCGGAAGGCGACGGTTTGGCCGTCGTGGCTGATCGCGGGCTCGGTGTAGTCGACCGTCGCGCCCGGGGTGAGGTCGATCTGCTGGTCGGCGTTCTCGTCGCCCGGACTGGCGAAGACGTGGCTGTGGCCCTGGGCGGAGCGGACGAACACCAGCGCGCCCTCGTCGGCCAGCGCGGGCTGCGAACCCTCGGCGATCGCGCCGCCGTTCGTCCGGCTGAGCACGTCGTGGAAGTACACCTGGCCGTCGTCCTTGTTGGCGTACACCGTCATGCCGGACAGGCCGTTGGAGTACGGCCACAGGTTGCCGGTCTCCGGGATCTGCGCGCCCTCGGAGTCGCCGACGTGCAGCACCTCGGGCTCGGCGCCCGCCTTGGCCTCGACCGACATCAGGCGCAGGCTCTTCTTGTCGTCCGCGGTGAACAGCAGGTAGGTGCCCGCGCCGTGCGGCTCGTCCGCGCCGAAGACCTGCCAGGTCGGGTGGGACCAGGTCACGCCGGAGGGGGCCTTGGCGACGACGGTCTTGTGGCCGCCGTCCGGGTCGGAGGTCTCCAGGTTGCCGTTGCCGTCGACGAAGGC
>NZ_JBHUWH010000281.1:0-10418 GCF_042670125.1 Kitasatospora sp. NPDC057198
GGCTGCCTCAGTTGTGCATTCGCGAGATGAGGTTGTTGAGGGATGTGGCGAGGTTGGGCAGGTAGGCGTCCGGGTTTGCCTCGGCGAGGGTGCGGTAGTGGCGTACGGCTTCCTCGCTCGCGGCCAGGCCCTCCGCCCGCCGCCTTACTTCCCCCAGATCGACGGACAGGTTGTTGAGGGAGCTGGCGAGGTCGGGCAGGTAGGCGTCCGGGTTTGCTTCGGCGAGGGTGCGGTAGTGGCGTACGGCTTCCTCGCTCGCGGCCAGCCCGTCCGCCCGCCGTCCCATCTCCCCCAAGCGGATGGACAGGTTGTTGAGGGACATGGCGAGGTTGGGAAGGTAGGCGTCCGGGTTTGCTTCGGCGAGGGTGCGGTAGTGGCGTACGGCTTCCTCGCTCGCGGCCAGGCCCTCCGCCCGCCGTCCCATCTCCCCCAGATCGACGGACAGGTTGTTGAGGGACATGGCGAGGTCGGGCAGGTAGCCGTCCGGGTTCACTGTGGTGAGGGCGCGGCGGATGGCGACGGCTTCCTCAATTGCGGCCAGGCCCTGCGCCCGCCGCCCCACTTCCCCCAGCCGGTTCGAGAGGTTGTTCAGGGATGCGGCGAGGTCGGGCGGATAGGCGTCCGGGTTTGCCTCGGCGAGGGTGCGGTAGTGGCGCACGGCTTCCTCGATCGCGGCCAGCCCGTCCGCCCGCCGTCCCATCTCCCCCAGCCGGTTCGAGAGGTTGTTCAGGGATGCGGCGAGGTCGGGCAGGTAGGCGTCCGGGTTCGCCTCGGCCAGGGCGCGGTAGCGGTTGGTGATGGTCTGGGTGAGGTCGACGGCAGTGCGGGCGAGGCGTTGGCTGGAGTGCGGGAGTCGGTCGTGCAGAGCAATGAGGTCGTCGAGCGCGGTGCCGGGGTTGGTGGCCAGGGCGTCGAGGGCAGCGATGAGGGGCTGGGGGCGGTCCGCCCGGACGGCGGTGGCGATGAGGTGGGGGGCGAGCCGGTCCTGGTGTCGTACGCACAGGCCGGTGAGGTGGGTGTCGAGGCGGCCGTCGAGGACGGGGTGGGCGGCGGCGCGGCTGTAGACGGTCAGGAGCTGGGCGGCCTGCGTGTCGTCGGTGCCGTCGGCCAGGTGTTCGGCCAGGGAGGGGTCGGCGGTGAGGACGTTCCCGATGTGGCGTTCGGCGAGCCGGTCGGGTTGCAGCGCGCCCCAGGGCCGGCCCGGCTCGGGGGGTGGGTAGAGGGCGGCGATCCAGGCGGTGACGGTGTCGCGCCGGTCGCGGGGCTGGTCGGCCAGCGCCGGGATGCTCGACCACACCCGGTCGGCCTGTTCGCGGTCGGCCGCGCCCACCAGGTGGGCGGCGGCCAGGGCCGTCTCCAGGGTGGGGCGGCTCGGCGACGGGGCGAGGCCGTGGGTCGCGGCGCCGTGGTTCCAGTAGCGGCGCTCGTGTCCGAGCAACCGGTCCTCCACCCCCTGCACCTGGTCGGCGGGCGGGAAAGCCGCCCCGGGGCTGCCGGGGCCGTCGGCGGTGGCGGTGTCGAGGAGGTCGGCGAGCGCGGTCATCTGCAGGGTCAGCGCGTTGGCGAACCCGTCGTGGTCGAGGTTCGGGGTGGGCAGGGTGTCGGCGGCGGTGCGCCAGTCGTGTCCGGCCAGGCCCCGCACGTTGGGCAGGGCGCCGGCCAGGGCGCGGGCGGCGGTGCGGTAGGCGTCCGGGCGCGGGCCCGGGTCCCGTTCCAACGGTTCCAGCAGGATCGCGGGGGCGCCGTCGAGGTGGTCCTCGGTGAGGCGGGTGGCGCTCTTGGCCTGGGTCCACCAGTCGCCGCCGGTGCGGGCCAGCAGCAGCACCTTGAACGGCGTGCCGCCGTAGTGGCGGGCGGCGGCCTCGACGAGCGCGGTCAGCTGCTCGGTGCGGGCCTCGGCGTAGTCGAGGACGACCAGCAGCGGTTTGACCACGTCGCGCAGCTCTCCCAGTTCGGCTGCGGTGGCGTCCGTGCGCGGCCACAGCACGGCCCACCCGTCGGCGGCCAGCAGTGCGGCCAGCTGGTGGGCGAGCCGGGTCTTGCCCTGCCCGCCCGGTCCGTGCAGCAGCCACGCCCCGAACCCGTCCCGGCCGCACCGGGTGCGCAGGTCCGCGAGCAGGGCCTCCCGTCCGTGGAAGGGGACGGTCTGCCGGGCCGCCTGGAGCAGTGCCGCCGGTGAACCCAGGGCCGCCCCGTGCCCGGCGGGCTCGGAATCGGCCAGGTGCTGGAGCTCGGCCGCCTCCAGCCCGGTCGCGGGGGCGCCGTGCTCGGCCAGTGCGGCGCGGAAGGCCGGGTCGTGGTGCAGGACGTAGGCGGGGACGACGTTCAGTTGCCCGTGTCCGGAGTGCGCGCGGTCGGAGGCCACCACCCCGGCCAGCAGCCGGTCGCAGAACACGGCCGCCCCCGACAGGCCGCCCCACGGCGAGGTGCCCTCCCGGGACCACTGCGGGGGGTGCTGGCGCAGGTCCAGCACGTACTGGTTGCCGGCGAAGCCGGTGCCCGGGTTGATCGTCCCCGCCAACTGGGCGGCCTCGACCGGCTGTTCGGGCCGCTGGGCCACGTCCGGCACCCCCCCAGGTCCGGCACCCGGTGCCGGGCCGGTCGGTGGCCATCCGCCCCCAGCGCACCGGCGCTTTCGGCAGCTGCCGGTCGGGGTCGTCGTCGAGCAGGACCAGCGCGGCGTCGTCCCGCCCGCCCGGCGTGCCGCACCACACCACCCGCCCGCCCAGTGCACCCGCGCCGCCGGGGCGGAACGCCCGGACCCGCGCACCGGTCCGGGCCACGACGTGGGCGGACGTCAGCACCAGGCGCCCGCCCACCGCGTACCCCGACCCCGGACCGCCGGGCCCGGTCACGCCCAGCACCCTCGCCCGCTCCACCCCGGCCCCGTCCTACCGAATCTTCGGTTCGCCCTACGCCACCCGGCCTGCTCAGCCCGGGATCCCGCTCAGTCCGGGATGCGGTCCGACACGTCGCCGGGACCGTCAGGGCGCGGCACCGAGCCGCTGACCAGCAGGTCGCCGCCGTGCGCGTTCTTCGGCGTGAGCGTGAACGACACCCGGTGGGTGCGGCCGCGCGAGAGCCCGGCCTCGGTCTCCGCGCCCACCGCCCACAGCTTGAACCCGGCCTTCGCCTTCGCGTCCGCCCGCCACTCGACCTCGAACTCCATCTCCACCGGCCCTACCGCGAACACCACGTCCGGGTGGTTCCCGCCCCGCTCCGCCGCCGCGATCAGCTCGTCCCGCACGGCCGCCACCGCGTCCACCAGAGGAATGTCCATCGAAACCGCCCCATCCGACGCTCCGTCAACCCCCATACCGTAGGACCTCCGGAAGCGCCCCGGCAGGCGAACGCCCGGACCGGGGCGGGCGACGGGCCGGTCAGCCGATCCGCACGACGCTCTTGCCGCGGTGGCCGCCCGCCGCCAGGGCGTCGATCGCGGTCCCGGTGTCGGCGAGCGGGTACTCGGCGGTGACGTCGACCCGCACCGTTCCCTCGGCGAGCCGGGCCAGGGCGCGGGCCGCGCCGGCGGCCAGGCGTCCGGGGTCGGTCCGGCTGAGCAGGTTGCTGTTGTACGCGAGCAGGGACTGGCCCTTCATCAGGAGCGCGTTGGCGTCGACCCGGACGGGGTCGAAGGTGGCCAGGTTGCCGTAGACCGCGAGCCGGCCGTGCGGGGCGAGCAGGGCCAGGTTGGCGGTGCGGGTCGGGCCGCCGACCGGGTCGAGGACCACGTCGAACTCCTCGCCGGCCAGCGCGTCCGGGAACGCGTCCCGGGTCAGTACGGCGTGGTAGCCGAAGCCGCGGGCGTAGTCCTCCTGCCCGGGACCGCCGACCACGCCGACGATCCGTCCGGCCCCGGCCGCCGCCGCGAACTGGGCGGCCAGCGTGCCGACCCCGCCGGTCGCCGCGTGGATCAGCACCCGGTCGCCGGGGCGCACCCGGGTGACGGTCTCCACCAGGTCGTACGCGGTGGGCCCGACCCAGCCGAACGCCGCCGCGCTCCGGGCGTCCACCCCCTCGGCCGGCACCGCGAGCACGGCCGGCAGTACGGCGAACTCCGCGTACCCGCCGCCCTGGAGCAGCGCCAGGACCCGCTCGCCGACCCGGTCGGCGGGCACGCCCGCGCCGACGGCCTCGATCCGCCCGGCCGCCTCGAAGCCGGGCACGAACGGGCGCGGAACGGGGAAGTGGCCGCCGCGGACCAGGACATCGCCCCACTGGACGCCGGCGTACTCGACCCGGACCAGCACCTCGCCCGGACCGGGGACGGGCACCGGCCGCTCGACCGGTTCGAACCTGTCGTCCGCCCGCAGGACCACGGCCTTCATCGTCAACTCCTCGCTCCGGGAGCTCGGCTAAGCTCCGTGTCAGGAAGCTAACTCGTATAAGGACCCTTAGTCAACACAGGGAGCTGTTACATGTCTGCCGACGTACCGGTCGAGGAGTACCTGTGCACCCGGATCCGCCGGGCCGAACAGGCCCTGATGGGCCACCACGAAGCCGTACTGCGGGGCTACGGCCTGACCATGACCCAGTACACGGTGCTGCTGGCGCTCTCCCGCGAACCCGACCTGTCCGGCGCCCAGTTGGCCCGCGCCTGCGGCGTCACCCAGCAGAGCATGGGCGGCGTCCTCACCGGCCTGCAGGCCAAGGAGCTGATCGAACGCCGCCCCTCGACCGCCCACGCCAAGGTCCTGCTCGCCCGGCTGACCGCCCCCGGCCGCGACCTGCTCGACCGGGCCTACCAGGAGGTCGTCGTCCTGGAGCGCGCCCTCACCGACCGCTTCACCCCCGAGGAGCACCGCCGGTTCTGCGAGTACCTCGACCGCGCCACCGCGACGCTCGTCGAGCAGACGCCCGACTCCTCCCACTGACCCCGGCCCGAGGCGGGGCCGGTCGGGTCGGATCGGGGCCGGTCAGGTCGGGACGGGTCAGGTCAGGGTGCCCAGCTTGTCGGGGTTGGAGACCGCGTGGATGCCGGTGACCAGGTCGCCCTCCGGTGCCAGGTCCAGGACCAGGACCGCGAACGGGCGGCCGAAGGCGTGGAAGGCCACCGCGGGGGCGCCGTTGACGGTCCGCCAGGAGTGCTCCAGGCCGGGGCCGGTCCGCGCCGCCAGGGCGGCCAGCAGGCGGGCCACCTGGGCGCGGCCGGTGAGCGGGCGCCGTCCGCCCGGGGCCAGACCGCCGCCGTCGCCGACCAGGGTGACGTCCGGGGCGAGCAGTTCCAGCAGCGCGGCCAGGTCGCCGCCCAGCGCCGCCGCCAGGAAGCGTTCCGTCACCCGCCGCCGGACGCCCGGCTCCGCCTCGTAGCGGGGGCGCCGGTCGCGGACGTGCTCGCGGGCCCGCTTCACCAACTGCCGCACCGCGGCCGGGCTGCGCCCCAGCAGGGCGGCCACCTCGGCCCCGCTGTACCCGAACACCTCGTGCAGCACGAACGCCGAGCGCTCCAGCGGCGACAGCGTCTCCAGCACCACCAGCAGCGCCAGCGACACCGCCTCGGCCCGCTCGGCCGCCAGCGCCGCGTCCTGCGCCGTGCCGCCCGCCCCGTCCGCCGGGCCCACCAGCGGCTCCGGCAGCCACGGCCCGACGTACGTCTCGCGCCGCCGGGCGGCCGCCGCCCGCTGGGCCAGCGCCCGGTTCACCGCGATCCGCACCAGGTACGCCTTCGGGTGCCCGATCTCCCCGGCCGCCGGGTCGGCGGTCCGCGCGGACCAGGCCAGCCAGGTGTCCTGGAGCACGTCCTCGGTGTCGGCGACGCTGCCGAGCAGGTTGTACACCAGCGAGAACAGCAGCTCCCGGTGCTCCGCGTACGCCCGGACGGCCCCCGCGTCCGCCGCCCCCGCGTCCGCCGTCTCCGCCCGCCCCGTCGCGTCCCCGTCCATCCCGCGCCCCCTCGCCCGCCCGTGCCGTCCGTGCCGTCCGTGCCGTCCGTGATCGTGCACCGAACCCTGCCACCGTACGCCGCCGTCCGCGCACCGGTGTGACCCGGCTCACCCTCGGTCGGCGGCCCGGCGTCCCGTACCCGAACAGCCGTCCGCGCACCTCAAGTAGGCTGACCGCGGCCGGAAATGACGGTGCCACGACGAGCCGGGGGAGGCCCCGGCCCGCCCCGGCGCCCGCGCAGGGGGACCGGCCGACGGGGACGGACACGAAGGACAGGCACCAGTGGACAGCGACAACCGCGCCGACGCCCGACACGACGAGGACCGGACGGAGGACCGGACGGAGGACCGGACGGCGGACCGGACGGCGGACCGGACGGCGGACCGGACGGCGGAGGCGGGCCCGGCGCTCTGGCACTACCTGCTGGACGACGGACTCGACCCCGCCGGACGGATACCCGTGCACGCCGTGCGCGGCAGCACCCCGCCCGGCAGCACCCCGTCCGGCAGCACCCCGTCCGGCGACGGCGCCGACCCCGCGGCCGGCGGCACCTACCGCCCCAACCCGCGCCACGGCCGCCCGCTGTCCCCGCCCGCGCCCGCCGACGCGCCCGCCGGCCCGCCCGCCCCCGGACTGCCCCCGCTCGGCGCCGGCCGCCACCCCGCCGGGCGCGCCCTGCTCTCCTGGCTGGAGGACGCCCGCGCGCCCCGGCTGTGCCGCCTCACCGGCAGCTCCGGCAGCGGCCGCACCCACCTGCTGACCTGGCTCGCCGCCGCCTGCCCGCCCGACCACCCGCGCCCCGGCCGCCGGGTGCACGCCCTGCTGGACGCCGAGGGCCTGACCGTCCGCTCGGCCACCGCCCGGCTCGCCGACCTGCTCGGCCTCACCGCCGCGGAGCCCGCCGAACTGCTCGAAGCGCTCCAGGACGGCACCCCGCGCACCGTCGTGGTCACCGATCTCGACCGGGCCGGCGGCCCCCGGCTGCCCGACCTGCCCGAGCGCCTGGCCCGCGAACTCCTCGTCCCGCTGCTGTCCGTGCCCTGGCTGCTGCTGGTCGTCGAAGCCGCCGACGGTCCCGCCGCCGACGCGCTGACCGCCGCCGCCCCCACCGGCGCCGTCCTCGACCTCGACCAGCCGCAGTGGACCGACCCCGGCAAGTACGCCGCCTGGTGCGCCGGGCTCGCCGGCCACCCCGTGGACCCGGCCACCACCCACCCCAGCCCCGGCCTGGCCCAGCTCGCCGCCCGCACCCCCGACGCCGTCCCGGACCCGGCCCTGCCGCCCGCCGAACGCGCCGCCGCGCTCGCCGCCGCCTGGTGGAAGGCCGTCCCCGACGCCGAACGCGCCGCGCTCGCCGCCCTGGTCGCCGCCGAGGGCCCGATCAGCACCGAGCTGTGGGCCGCCCTCCCCGGCGCCGACGGCCCCGCGGTCGCCGCCGCCGCCGACCTGCTGCCCCCGCCCCCGCTCGCCGACCGCTGGCGGCTGCGCCCCCAGCAGCTCGCCGACCTGGTCGCCGCCGACAGCCCGCCGGTCGACCACACCGCCGTCATGTGGGAGCTCGCCGCCGGCATCCCCGCCCGCCCCGACGGCGGGCCCGACCTCGCCGCCAGCGACCCCGAACGGCTCGCCCTGCTGGTCCGGCACGCCGTCGCCGCCGACCCGGGCACCCCGATGCTCGCCGAGACCGACCTGCTGCTGCACGCCGAACCCGCCACCGTCACCGCCGCGTTCCAGCTCGTCGAGGACGCCGGGGCGCCGCCCACCCCGCTCGCCGAGGCGTGGCGCCGGGCCGCCCCCGACCGGGCCGCCACCGCCCGCCCCGCCGACCGGGCCGCCGTCCTGCACGCCCACCTCACCGGCCGCCAGGACGAGGCCGCCGCGCACTGCGCCGAACTCGCCCGGCAGACCGACACCCGCTGGCGCGCCGTCTGGCAGCACGTCCCCGACCGCGGCCCGTGCGCCGCCACCCAGGGCCTCGGACCGTTCGCCGGCCACCTGCTGCTCGCCGACGGCGCCGGGCTCCACCTCGCCGACCCCGCCACCGGGCAGCTCCTCGGCGCCCCCGAACCGCTGGCCGGACCGCTGGCCGGACCGCTGGCCGAACCCCACCCGCGCGCCCTGACCGCCACCCCGTTCGGCGGCGCCCTGCTGCTCAACGCCTCCGGCCGGCTGCGCTCGCTCACCGTGCGCGGCGCGGAGGGCGTCCCGGACGGTGCGCTGGCCGCCGTCGGCGCCTGCACCGCCGTCGCCGCCCACGAGGACGTCATGGTGTTCGGCCGCCCCGACGGCCTGATCACCTACAGCGAGGTCTCCACCGGCACCGCCCACCAGCCCGAGCACCCCCTGCACGAGGGCCCGGTCACCGCCCTGGACGTGGCCCCCGCCGACGGCGGCAGCCTGGTCGCCAGCGGCGGCGAGGACGGCCGGGTCTGGACCTGGATGCCCGGCCGCCCCCCGCTGCCCGCCCCCGTCGACCAGCGCCCCCGTCCGGTCACCGCCGTCGCCTTCGGCAGCACCCCGGACGGCCTGCTCCTCGCCGCCGCCTGGTCCGACGGCCTGCTCCGGCTGCGCCGCTGGGGCGAGCGCCACCGGGGCGCCGACATCCGCCTCGGCTCGGCCGTCCGCACCCTCGCGGTCACCCCCGACGGCCTGGTCGTCGCCGCCCTGCCCGGCTCGGTGATCGCCCTCACCCTGGTCGGCTGAGCGACCGGCCCGGCAGTGTTGAAAGTTGACGGCACCACCGGGAACTTCAACGAAAGACCGGGTGATTCACCATTTCCGGCTGGTTCCTGATCGAGTTTGACCAGCGGAAGGACATTGGGCGTCAAAGAAGCCGCCGGACCTTCCCCCTCAACGGATGAATCCTCTGTGAACCGTCGAACACGAACACCGTGAACCGCGAACCAAGTCCGACCGGAAACGAGAAATCGATGTCTGAACACCGTGACGGGGTCGACCACGTGGAGAGGGAGTGCGCCGCCCTCGCCGGGCTGCCCGCGGCCCAGCGGCTGGCCGAACTGGAGAAGCTCTGCCGCCGCACCGAGCGGGCCCTCGGCCGGGCCGTCCTCGACACCGCCGCCGAGGTCTACGAGCAGGGCCACGACAGCGACCTGCACCGCTCCCCGTACGCCTACGGATACCTGCGCCGCAGCCTCGGCTTCCGCGCCGAACACCGAACGGACGGCTGACCGTTGTACACCTACATGTGCCGCACCCGCTGGGGCGACATGGACGCCTTCGGCCACGTGAACAACCTCAAGGTCCTCCAGTACGTCCAGGAGGCGGTCTACTGCCTGCTGTACGACGACACCGAGGGCCAGGACCTCTTCGAGGACGGGTTCATGATCGCCCGCCACGAGATCGACTACCGCTCCCCGCTCTACCACTGCCCCACCCCGCTGCCCGTGCAGATCTGGGTGGAGCGCCTCGGCCGGTCCTCGATCAGCACCACCTGCGAGGCCCGCCGGCGCGGGCAGATGGTGTTCCAGGCCCGGACGGTCACCGTGCCGACCGACGCCGCGACCCGGCGCAGCCGCCCGCTGCGCGAGGTCGAACGCCACCACCTCAACCGCTACCGGGTCCGCCCCACCGGCCCCGTCGCCCCCGTCGCCCCCGTCGGCCGCGTCCCCGTGCGCTCCACCGGCCGGATCAGGGTCCCCGTCCTCGGCGAACGCGAACGCGAGCGCGAGCGCGCCTGCTGAACGGGCCGGGTGGACGCGTCGGGCGGACAGGCCCGGCGGACAGGCCCGGCGGGTAGGCCCGGCGGGTAGGTCCGCCGCATCGAAGAGGAACACCGCCGGCCCCGGCCCGGGTACCCCACCCGGCCCCGGGGCCGGCCCCGCGCGTCCGCCGTCCGACCGCTCCCGACACCCCCCGGCCCGGCGGCCGCCGCACCCCGGCCCGGGGCCCGTTGCACCGCGCCGACCAGGGGTTTCAACACCGCGACGACTTCAACCGGAGCTCTCCGCCCGCTCCCGCGCGCCGGGCCGCGCCACCCCGATACTGCTGCCGGGAGGCCGGGGAACCCGACGGCGCGGCGGCACCGCGTCCACCGGGACGGCCGCCCGTGCCCTCGTACGTCGTCCGGGCGGCCCTGCGCGCCCGCGAAGCGGAAAGAACCCCATGCCCGACCCCTGCCCGCCCGGTCCCTCCACCCCCGGCACCGCTCCCGCGCCCGGCACGAAACCCGCCGCCACCGCCGTCGCCGCGAGGCCGCGCACCGTCACCGCCGCGAGGCCGCGCACCGCCACCGCTGCCGCTCGGGTGCCGGGCTCGCAGCACGGGCGGATGCGCCGCTCGAACGGTCTCGACGCGATCCGTGCGGCCCGGGGCGTCGAACGGGCGCTGTTCCCGTTCAGCGACGTGCTCGGCATGCGGGTGGTGGCCGCCGCCCCCGGCGGCGAGGTCGGCTGCCTCGGCACCGTCACCCACCGGTGAGCCGTACGGTGCCGGGCCCGCCCGGGGCCGGCACCGGCGGGAACGGGGCGACCCCGTCCGGGACGTCAACCACCGTGCGCGCCGGGGCCTCCGGCACC
>NZ_JBHUWH010000282.1:0-10399 GCF_042670125.1 Kitasatospora sp. NPDC057198
CACGGTCACGCCGGAGCCGCACACCACCACGATCACGCCCGAGTTCCACGCGACCACGGTCACGCCGGAGCCGCACACCACCACGATCACGCCCGAGTTCCACGCGACCACGGTCACGCCGGAGCCGCACACCACCACGATCACGCCCGCGCAGCACACCGAGCACGCGCCCGTGACGGAGCCGGAGTTCCCGCCGCTCGGCGCGCGCGTCCCGGTGGCCGGTGACGGTCTCTGCCTGATCCACTCGCTGGAAAGCAGCCTCCCCGGCCTGGCCGAGCGCCACCCCGGGGGTCTGCAGGACGCGGTCGGGCAGCACTTCGCGAATCTGCGTCCCGAGGACTGGCCGACCGAGATCGTCTCCAACTACCGCAACTACCTGCTCAGTCGGCCGAACCTGGGCGAGAGCAAGCTCCTGGAGTTCCTCCCGGCCGAGAACCGGCCCGCGTTCGCCGGGATGCCCGACGACCAGCTGCGGGCGATCATCGCCGACCACCTCGCCGTCAACTCGCCGGGTCCGTCGCCCCGCGAGCAGCAGGACCTGCGCGACACCGTTGGCGACTGGTCACGCCGTTGGGGCTCGGACGAGGGGGAGATGCTGCCGGCGGCAGCCGCCCACGCGTTGAACCTGCGCCTGCGGGTGGTCGACCACGGCGGCGCCACCCAGGCGGTCTTCGGGCCTCCCGGCGGGACGCCGGTGACGGTGTACCACCGCGGGAACCACTACGACGGCAGCGAGCCGCAACCGGTCGTCCCGGAGACCGGCCACACCATGCCCGCCCCCGCGCCCGAGGTGAAGGCGCCGGTCGTGGAGCCCGAGGTGAAGACCCCGGCCGAACCCGAGGTCAAGGCGCCGGAAGGGGAGCAGCCGCCGCTCAAGACACCCGAGAACAAGCCGAAGCAGCTGACCCCGGGCACCGTCGTCGATCCGAAGCCGATCGCGGGCACCGATCTGGTGGTCGGGCTGACCGAGCACGAGACGGCCCTCCGGAAGGAGGTCATCGACGTGCTGGCGCGGACCGTGCCGGGAGACCGGGCGGCGGCCCAGGCGTTCGCGGACGCGAACTTCGGCCCGGCGACGCTGCGTCCGATGCTCAGCGCGCTCTCGCGGGGCGAGGTGTGGACGGCCTCGTTCGAGGGCAACGGCTGGAGCGGCAGCGTCAAGCTGCGTGGCCGGGTCACCGGGTCGACGTACATCGGCCAGAAGAAGATCGAGTTCGAGGACGGCGCCGACCGCACCGTGGCGCTCGGCACCGCCCAGGACACGGCGTGGCAGTTCAACATCGGCGCCCAGACCAGGCAGGCGCGCGGCGTCGGTGAGCCGCAGGAACTCGTCGCCTACTACCACGACCGTGGACAGGCCGAGGTCAACATGGACCTCGGCGGCACGGTGGCACGGTCGAAGACCAACGAGGAAGCCGACCTGTTCCGGTCGACGATGCGACTGGAGGTCGACTTCAACGGCCTGAGCCACCAAGGCACTCCGGTGGGCAACCCGTCCAAGGGGCGCACCGGGACGGTGGACCTCGGCCTGACGGTCGCGGTCCCGCAGCGTCCGGAGATCACGCCGAGCAGTGAGCAACTGGTCCCGCCGCAGCGACTGCGGGACGGCCGGGTCGGCGGACAGGAGATCGTGCTCGACCTCTCGCCGCGCGGTGGGGCGCACGACCGTCCGCCGGTGGAGGCACTGCTCGACAAGGTGGAGGCCGCGGCCAGGACGGAGTTCGGCAACGACTGGCCCGCCATGCGGGACAAGGTCCTCGCCGAGGTCGACTTCGCCCGTCTCCAGCGCGACCTGAAGAGCATGACGGCGGGCGAACCGGTCTCCGTCACGCTGACCGACCGGCGCGGCAACTCGCTCGGTACGGTCGAGATCACCGCGCGGGTCGGGGAGTTGAAGCAGGTCGGGACCACCAAGGAGACCGAGTTCAACATCGGCACCAGCATGCAGCAGGTGCGCAGCACGTCCTCGAACAGCGGACACGCGGGCCAGCTCGGGTTCTCGTCCGTGGTCAAGCCGGACGCCGGGCTGGTCGCTCCTCCGGGCGTCGCCGGACGACTCGGCCGCGACACCGTCTCGATCGTCGGCGAGGCCCGGACCGCACAGCTGACCAGCAAGTCGAAGGTGCCCGGCGTCGTCTACGACGGCCCCGTCCACTTCGACCTGTCGTTCAACGGCAAGCCCGTCGCGAGCGGTGCGGGCACGGCGGACGTCCGGCTGCTGGTCGACCGCGCGGACACGGCGCCCGAACCGGCGAAGGCCGATCCGGCCACGTCGGAGCCGAAGGCCGGGACGGACCCGAAGGACGGCATGGCGCCGAAGGACGGCACGGTGCCGAAGGACGGCACGGTGCCGAAGGACGGCACGGTGCCGAAGGACGGGACGGTGCCGAAGGACGGTACGACGCCCGGGGCCGAGGGGACCGCCCCGAAGGCGGAGGGTTCCACCGAGCCGCAGCTGCACGAGGTCGTCAGCCCGCCGGCCGGCGTCTGGCACAGCGGCGACGACACGGGCGGACTGGGCGAGACCGTCGTCGTCCGCGACCTGGAGAGCACGAAGGCGCTGCGCGAAGCGGTGGACGCCGCCGGGCGGGCGAAGTTCGGCGACAAGGAGTGGAACGCCGTCCGCGACCAGGTCATGCGCGGGTTCAGCCAGCCGAACCTGTCGGCCCGGCTGACCGGGATGACCCGCGGCGAGCCCCTGGAGATCAAGATCCCCGGCAAGGACTCGCTGGTCGTCACCGCCGTCGCCAGGGTCGAGACCATGACCTACCGCAGGCAGGACGAGAAGGCCGAACTCAACACGGTGAACGAGACCGGCTCGTTCAGCCTGGACCGCCGGCTGGGCGCGCGCACGACCATGGAGCAGGGCTACGCCGGCGGCACGCCGGTCAAGGGCGCGCCGGGCCTGGACCTGACCGCCAACGCGTCCGCCGAGCAGCGCCGCCGCTCCGGCGGGCAGGGCCGACAGGCCGACCGGGTGTACGCCAGCGGCAAGTACGGCGCGCCGCAGGTCATCTACGGCACCGAACTGGTCATGGACGTCCACATCGGCCGTCCGGGCGAGGCGCCCGGCGCCCGGCCCGCCGCTTCGGCCACGGTCCGCGCCGAGGTGGGCATGGACGTCCGGGACACCGTGAAGCTCCAGGTGCCCCGCAGCGAGGACGGCGTGATCGCCTTCAAGCGCTCAGGGCCGAAGCCGGACACCGTCGCCGCGCCGAAGCCGGCCGCGACCCACCGCGCACCGAGCCGGATGCGCGTGCAGCAGGAGCTGAACGCGTCCTACGTGGTGCACAGCCTGAGCGGTGCCGACAAGGTGCGTGCGACGGTGGAGCAGGCGGTGCGCTCGAAGCACGAGGGCCCGTCGGACGAGGTGCGGCAGCGGATCGACGCGAGCTTCGACCGCGTCGCGCTCAAGACCCAGCTCTCCCAGCTCACCCGCGGCGGGAAGATCACCCAGACCGTCTCCGGCAAGACCTGGTCGGCCGAGATCACCGTCCGGGCCCGGCTGGGGGAGTCCACCTACCACTCCCAGGTGGACAAGTACGAGTTCGAGTCCGGTACCCGGGCGTCGAGCGGCCAGGGCAACCTGCACGACGGCCGCGACCGGATGACCGGCGGCGGCCGGGCCAACATCAAGGCGCCGTTCGTCAGCATCCCGACCGGCTACGGGTACCGGGTGGAGCGCAGCTACGGCCAGGCGACGGAGACGATCGGCTCGGTCTCGAACCGCGGCAAGCACGTCGAGAAGGCCGTGCTCTTCGACGTCAACGCGTCCTACGAAGTCGAGGTCAAGTTCACGCAGTTGGGCGTGTCCCACGGGACCGTCACCCGGCAGGTGGACACGGTGGCACGGGTGGCCGTTCCGGAGCGCGACGCCGAGCCGTTGGGGGGCCGTCCCGAGCGGGTCACGACGAAGCAGCCGAAGAGCTTCGTGGACCACAAGCGCCTGGACTCGTCGGCGATCATCACCGACGTGCACAGCCTGCCCGACCCGGCGTCGACCGTGACGCCGACCGCGAAGCCGACCGTGGAGCCGACCGCGACACCGGCCCCGGTGAAGGGCGCCGACAGCGGTGCCGGTGCGAAGGCCGGTGCGAAGGACGGGGCGGCGAGCAGCGGTGCGAAGCCGAACCCCGGCCGACCCCTCGCCGAGTCGATCCTGTCCCAGGTGGAGTCGGGCTGGAGGCCCGGCGGCCTGCGGCTGCCGAGCTTCGGCCGGAAGGGGAAGGCCGGGCTGGAGAGCAACCCGTTCGGCAGTGACTGGGCGGACGTCCGCCGCGAGCTGGAAGCGGAACTCACGCCCGACAAGCTCCAGTCCAGGCTCAAGGGGATGACCGCCGGCGACGAGATCGTGGTGCGGGCCGGGCGGACCACCGTCCGGGTCCGCGCCGTCCTCCGCGACAAGCTGGAGCACCTGGGCGACTCGGGCACCACCGAGTTCAACGCGGGCACCGACGTGCAGCGGAACTTCGCCACCACCAAGGGCACTGGCACCACCCACCAGGGCGTGCTCGGGGCGGTGGCCTCCGTCCCGCTGCCGCAGGCGCCGGCCGTCTCGGTGACGGGCGGCGTGATCGGCACCGGAGGACACGGCCACAACCAGGTGGACACCCAGACCCGGAGCACTTCGGCCGGCTCCGCCACCAAGACCAAGGCGGACGGCAGCGCCTACAAGGGCGAGGCGGAACTCCAGTTCACGATCACCCGGAAGCCGTGGGGCGGCACCCAGGTCCACCAGCGGCGCACCGCGGTGATCGGCTACGAGACCATCGTCGAGTCCGGCGAGACCGTACCGGTCACGCCGAAGCCCGACACTGACGCCACCGGTGCGACCCCCGGCGGCAAGGAACCGGAGACCGTCTCGCTCCAGCCGCCCGCGCCGGAGACCGTCCGGGTCCCGCCGGAGCGGGTCTGGGACAGCGGCCTGCGCGACACCGACATCCTGCGCTGGCTCGGCGACGTCGGCGGCATCCAGGACCTGGTGCGGCTGCGCGGACCGCAGTACTTCGGCGCGTCCGACTGGCAGAAGATGGAACCCCAGGTCGGGAAGATCACCAAGCACAGCCACGTCTCGGCGCTGTTCGGCAGCGCGAGCCAGGGCGCGAAGGCGGCGGCGACGGTCCCGTCCGAAAAGGTCCTGTTCGGCGGCGGGAAGGGGGTGGAACTCGGGGTGAAGGTCGTCTCCCTGGAGAGCCGGTCGAGCGACAAGGCCGACGTGGCCCCGGCCAACACGCTCGCCTCCGGCGGCGTGCGGCACGACTTCTCGGCGAACAACGCGGGCGCCCAGGGCCAGGTCGGCGCCAAGATCACCGGCGACCCGACCTCCAACAGCCCGTCGCTCATCGGCGGGGCGTCCCGGGTCCGGCGCGACGGCGACGGGCACGGCGACTCGGGCCAGGTGATCTCCAACGCCAAGTACTCCGACGACATGGCGCGTTACACCGGCTACGCCCAGGTCGAGGTGACGTTCTTCAACGGGAACAAGGAACGGGTCACGGAGAAGGGCATCGTCCCCTTCACCGTCGAGATTCCCGTCGCGGAGACCACGGCGAAGGACGTGCCGGGCGATCACTACCTGGCGTTCACCCCGAAGCAGAAGGAGGGCGAACCGCACCTCGTCGAGGGAGCGTGGCGGCTCGCCGAGGTCGAGCGGGCACTGACGCCGGACAAGAGCAAGCCGGCGGCCGGGAACGACGGCGAGTCGGTGGCCGGGAAGGACGACAGGCCGGCGGCTGGGAAGGACGGCG
This sequence comes from Kitasatospora sp. NPDC057198, assembly GCF_042670125.1. Classification (NCBI taxonomy): domain Bacteria; kingdom Bacillati; phylum Actinomycetota; class Actinomycetes; order Kitasatosporales; family Streptomycetaceae; genus Kitasatospora; species Kitasatospora sp. NPDC057198. Next base: position 5,748 of record NZ_JBHUWH010000282.1, read on the forward strand.
GGCCGGTGGCCGGGAAGGACGACAGGCCGGCGGCCGGGGACGACAGCAAGCCGCCGACCGGGCACGTACCGTCCGCCTCCGACCGCACCCCCGCCCAGTACGAGCAGCTGGTGGGCACCGCGCGGCTCGGGCAGGCGTTCGCCAACGGCGACTTCACCGCCGGCACCGACGCCGGCGCCGCCCGCATCAAGGCGACCCACCGGCTGGTCGAGCTGTCCGGCGGCACCACGGCCGGTACCTCCGCCCTGCTGGGGGACCTGCTCGGCACGTCCGGCAAGGACCGGTTGGAGGCGGGCGAGGTGCGCAAGGTGATCGACTACGTGGCGCGGAAGGGCGCCGAGGGGCCGGTCACGCTGGACGACCTGGTCGCCGGAGCACAGGACGGCTGGCCCGCTCAGGAACCGTACGAGATCCACCGCGGCACGTGGACCGACAGCGGCCCGGCCAGCGAACTGGTCACCACCGCCATGGCGACGGTCGCGGACGTCGCCGGCCCGCTGCTCGGGGGCGGGGCGCCGACTCCGGGCCGGCTCCACCTCACCGTTTCCGGCGAGGGCCCCGAACTGCCACTGCGCCGGGTGTTCGACCTGGACGGCAGCCCGGCGGCGGAGCAGATCCGGACGATCGAGGAGAACACCTACCTCAAGCCGGGCACCCGGCCGAACGAGGTCACCGTCCGGCTGGCGGGCAAGCCCGAGGCGGGCCAGGACTGGGACTACCGGGTCACCGCCCGGTCCGACCGCAGCCGCGAACTGATGATCCGTCAACTCGCGGCGAAGGAAGGGGAGAAGCGCGATCCGAAGGCCCAGGCCGAGGTCGACGCCCGCTCCGCCGAGCTGGCCCGGTTCGTCGCGGACCGCACCGGGGCACCGGAGGGGAACGCCTGAGCCACCGGGGGGCGCCGCGTCCGCGGGCACGGCGCCCCCCTGGTGGTCGGAGCGCCCGCGACCGGGGCCGGTGGTGTGCACCGGATAACGGCCGGATAACCTCCGTGACCGGACGTAGCACCACGTGGGGGGTACACGGTGAAATTCCGGCTGCTCGGCGCAGTCGCGGCGGACGGCGCGGACGGCGGACTCCAACTCGGGCCGGAGAAGCGGCGCAGCCTGCTCGCCCTGCTACTGCTGCGCCGCAACCGCGCCGTGTCCGTCGCCCAGCTCATCGAGGCCCTCTGGGTGGACGAACCGCCCGCCAACGCCCGCACCGTCGTGCAGAGCCACGTCTCCCGGCTGCGTGCCCTGCTCGCCGGGGCGGGGGCCGAGCAGTGCGGCGTCCGGCTCGCCACCGCGGGCGACGCCTACGCCCTGCACCTGCCCGAAGGGCTGCTCGACGTCGAGCAGTTCGAGGCGCTGGTGGCCGCCGCCCGGACCGAACCGCGCTCCACCGAGGTGGTCGGCGCCCTCGAACACGCCCTCGGCCTGTGGCACGGCCCGGCCCTCACCGGCACCGTCAACAGCACCCCGCTGGAAGCCTGGCGGCAGACCCTGGAGGAGAACCGGCTCGCCGCCGTCGAGGCGCTCGCCGACCACCTCCAGCGGCTCGGCGAACCTGCCCGCGCCGCCGAACTGCTGCGCGCCGAGACGGTCGCCCACCCGCTGCGCGAATCGCTGGTCTCCGCGCTGATGCTCGCCCTGTTCCGGGCCGGGCGGCAGTGCGACGCCATCGACTGGTACCACCGCACCCGGGAGTCGCTCGCCGACCGCCTCGGCGTCGACCCGGGCCGCGCGCTGAACGCCGCGTACGAGCGGATCCTGCGCGGCGAGGGCGGTGGGAGCGGCGGGAGTGGCGGGAGCGGTGCCATGGAGCCGGACGCGGCTCCGGCGGAGGCGTCGGGGCCGGCCTCGGCTGCTGCTCCGGCGTCGGCGTCGGTTGCCGCTCCGGTTGCCGAGGCGGTGCGGGCTCCGGCGGCGGGTGCCCCGGCGCAGCGCACTCCCGCGCAGCGCACCCCGGCCCGGACGGCCACCCGGGTGCGCGCCGCGTCCGCCGAGGCTGCCGCTCCCGCCGCCGTCGACCTGCTGCCCCGGGCCCCGCGCGGCTTCTACGGCCGGGACGCCGAACTCGCCGCCCTAGGCGACGCGTTGCGCACCGGGCCGGACGGGGCGCTCGCCCTGGTCACCGGCCCGGCCGGGGTCGGCAAGACCGCGCTCGCCCTGGAGTGGGCGCACCGGTACGGCGAGGGCTTCCCCGACGGGGTGCTGTTCGCCGACCTGGGCGGGTTCAGCGACCGTCCCGACCGCGAACTCGGCGACGTGCTGGCCGAGTTCCTGGTCGCGCTGGGCACCGACCCGGCGGACCTGCCGCCCACCCTGGCGGGTCGGGCCGCGCTCTACCGGCGGGCCACCACCGGGCGCCGGCTGCTGGTGGTGGTCGACAACGCCCGCGAGTCCGAGCAGGTCCGCCCGCTGCTGCCGGCCGGCGCCGACTCGGCCGCGCTGGTCACCAGCCGCCACCGGATGCTGGGCCTGGTCGTCTCCGAACTCGCCCGCCCCGTCCCGCTGCCGGTGCTGCGCCCGGAGGAGTCCGCGGCGCTGCTCTCCCGCGTCCTGGGCCCGGCCCGGACCGCCGCCGAACCCGAGGCCGTCCGCGAGCTCGCCGTCCTGTGCGACGGGCTGCCGCTCGCGCTGCGGGTCGCCGCCGCCAAGGCCGCCGCCGACCCGCGCCGCGGCCTGGCCGCCGTCGCCGAGCAACTGCGCTACGAGCAGCGCCGGTTGAGCCAGCTGGCGGCGGAGGAGATCAGCGTCACCAGTGCCCTGCGGATCTCCCACGAGCAACTCCCGCCCACCGCCGCCCGGCTGTTCCGCGCCCTGGGCCTGCACCCGGGGCCGATGGTCGACGCCCACACCGCCGCCGCCCTCGCCGACCTCGAACTCCGGGACGCCGAACAGGCGTTGGAGCAGCTGGCCGCCACCCACCTGGTCACCGAGACCGGCGCTGGTCAGTACACCCTGCACGACCTGGTCTGGCTGTACGCCCGCCAACTCGCCGCCGAGACCGACCGTTCCGAGCAGCGCGCCGCCCGCGCCCGGCTCGCCGACCAGTACCTGCACGCGGGCCTGGCCGCCGCCAGGTGCGCCGAGCCCGCCAGCCGGCCCTGCTGCGAACCCCTGGCCGACGGGTACCGCCCGCGCGCCGTACCGGAGTTCGGTGATCCCGAGGAAGCCATGCGGTGGCTCGGCGCGCACCGCGAGACGCTCGCCGAGGTGATCGCCACCACCGGCCCCGAGCGCGCCTGGCGGCTGGTGCTCACCCAGTGGCCGCTGATCCTGCGCCGGGTCCGCGACGGCTGGGTGCCGCAGCTCCAACTCGCCCTGGAGGCGGCCGTGGAGACCGGGCACCTGAACGGCGAGAGCCAGGTGCGGGCGCTGCTCGGCTGGGTGCTGGTCTCCAACCGCCGCCTGCACGAGGCCGCCGCCTGCCTCGAGCCTGCCGCCGAGCTCGCCGCCCGGGCGGGCAACCAGGTCGGGCGGGCGATCGCCCTGATCAACCTGGCCGCGGTCCACTCCGAGCTGGGCGAGCACGACGCCGCGGGCGCCGGGCTGGCCAGGGCCCTGGAGATCGCGCTGGCCGCCGACCACCCGCACACCGTGGCCCTGGCCCGCCAGCACCTCGCCCGCCACCAGCTGGTGGTCGGCCGCCCCGGGCCGGCCCTCGACCACGCCCTGCACGGCCTCGCGCTGTGCACCGGCGAGCAGCCCGACCCACGCCGCGTCCTGCTGCGCGGCGCGGCCGGCGAGGCGCTCTCCGGGCTCGGCCGGCACGCCGAGGCCAGGGCCGGCCTGGGCGCCGCCCTCGCCGAGGCCGAGCAGATCGGCCACGACGAGGCCACCGCCGACGTACTGCGCGCCTTGGCCCGCGCCGAGGACGCCGCCGGACAGGCCCGAACCGCGGCCGCCCACCGCCGCCGGGCCGACCTGCTCTCGCCGATCTGACCCCGTCCGCCGTCCGCTGCCTGGAACCGGATGCCGGAACTGGGAGCCGGAAGCCGGAGCTGAGGGCTGGGGGCTGGGAGCGGGGAGCCGGGGCCGGGAGCAGGGAGCTAGAGCCGGCGGCCGGAGGCCGGGGTAGGGGCCGGAAACCGGAGTCGGAGGTCGGAACTGGGTGCTGGGAGCGGGAGCCAGGGCCGGGAGCCGAGGCCGGAAACTGGGACTGGGTGCCGGAGCCGGAAGCTGAGGACTGGGAGCCGGGGCCGGGAACCGGGAGCCAGAGCCGGCGGCCAGCGGCCAGGGCCAGGCGGGGTGCCGGGAGTCGGGAGCCGGCAGCGGAGGCCGGAACTGAGTGCCGGGAGCCGGTGCCGGAAACCGGCCGCCGGCCGCCAGAGCCGGAAGCTGAGGGCTGGGAGCCGGGCGCGGGCGCGAGCAGTCAGGGCCGGGGGCCAGGGCCAGGGCCGGAGGCGGGGAGCCAGTAGCCGGTAGCTGGTGGCCGGTGGCGGTGGGACGTTAACCGGGCGCAGCTGAGAGGCAAGCCCGTCCGGTCAGGATGGCGGCACGGCGGCGCGTTCCCGGGCGGCCGGTTCCGGCGCGCCGTCCCCCCGTGTGGCCGTGGCCGGTCGGGCGGGAGCGCACCGTCCCGGTGCCGGGGCGGTACGGCGGCGGGTCGCACCGCTGGGTCGTCCGCCGCCGGCCCGGTACGGCCGCCGGTCCCCGGCGTGGGGG
>NZ_JBHUWH010000283.1:0-10388 GCF_042670125.1 Kitasatospora sp. NPDC057198
CAGGGGCGCCGGCCGAGCGCTGGCGGTGGAACTCGGCCGGGCCGGAGCGACGGTCTACGTGACCGGACGGACCACCCGCGAGCGGGCCAGCGAGGTCGGCCGGACGACCGAGACGATCGAGGAGACCGGGGAGCTGGTGACGGCGGCCGGCGGGGTGGGGATCGCGGTGCCCACCGACCACCTGGACGAGGAGCGGGTCCGGGCGCTGTTCGGGCGGATCGAGGCGGAGCACGGGCGCCTCGACGTCCTGGTCAACGATCTGTGGGGCGGCGAGCACCTGACGGCCGGGTCGATCTTCGGGAAGAAGAGCTGGGAGACGCCGCTCGCCGACGGGCTGCGGATCCTGGAACTGGGCGTCCGCTCGCACGTCATCACGGCGGCGCTCGGCCTGCCGCTGCTGGTGCGCTCGGACGGGCCGCTGCTGGTGGAGGTCACCGACGGCACGGCGGAGTACAACCGCCGGTACCGGGAGAACCTCTACTACGACCTGGCCAAGAACGCGCCGATCCGGATGGCCTTCGGGCTGGGCGAGGAACTGGCGGAGTACGGCGGCGCGGCGGTCTGCGTGACGCCGGGCTTCCTGCGCTCCGAGCAGATGCTCGCGCACTTCGGTGCGACGGAGCAGAACTGGCGGGACGTCACCGCCGTCGAACCGACCTTCGCGATCGCGGAATCGCCGCACTACCTCGCCCGCGGAGTGGCCGCACTGGCCGCCGACCCGCGCCGGGCCGAGCGGTGGAACCGGAAGTCCACCTCCAGCGCCGAACTCGCCCAGGTCTACGGCCTCACGGACGTGGACGGCAGCCGGCCGGACGCCTGGGCGTACTTCGCGGCGCTGGAGGAGCGGGGGGAGCAGGGGGCTCCGGTTTCGGCGGAGGACTACCGCTGAGACCAGGCGGGGCCGGCGTCCGGTTCCGAACGCGGAGCCGGGCCCGGTTCCGCGTCCGGCTCCGGGCCCGGTTCCGCGTCGCGGTAGAGCGCGGCGAGGGACCGTGCGTGCCGGGCGAAGCGGGCGCGGAGGGCGGGCGGGGCGAGCACCTCGGCGTCCGCGCCGAGCCGGGCCAGTTCGGCGAAGGCGATCTCCTCGGACTCCACGGCCAGTTCGAGGGTGACCCGGCCGGTCGGGTCCGGCGGCGGTGCGGCGGCCAGCGCCCGTCCGGCCGCGGTCGGGTCGGTGACCTCGGGCAGGCGGCGGGCGCCCTCCGGGGTGAGCCGCAGCGTGACGGCGGCGCGCAGCAGGGAGCGGGCGAACCGGGCGCTGTGCTCCTGCCAGTACGCGGCCAGGTCGAAGGACGGGTCGCGGGTGAACGCCTCGTCCGGGAGCGTGCGCAGCGCGGTGATCCGGTCGGCGCGGTGGGTGCGGAAGGCCGGGTCCGGCACGTCCGGGAGCCGGCTCACCAGGTACCAGACGCCCGCCTTCAGGACCAGCCCGTACGGCTCGACCCGGCGCGGCGCCCCGGGCTCGCGGCCGGGGCGGGCGTAGGCGAACTCGACCGCCAGGTCCGCCCAGAGGGCGCGGGCCAGCTCCGGCAGCAGCTCCGGGGTGGACGGCTCGCGGAACCAGGCCGGGGCGTCCAGGTGGAAGCGCCGGACCGAGGACTCGGCGGCCGCCCGCAGCGAGGGCAGCAGGGTCGCGGACAGCTTCAGCCGGGCGGTGCCGGCCGCGTCGGACAGCCCGAGGTCGCGCAGCGCGGACGGCAGCCCGGACAGGTAGAGGGTCTCCGCCTCGGTGGGGTGCAGCGTGGTGAGCCGGGTGCGGTGGCCGGGGGCGAGCCGGTAGCCGCCGGTCCGGCCGCGCTCCGAACGGACCGGCACCCCGGCGTCCTGGAGCGCCTGGACGTCGCGGATGACGGTCCGTTCGGAGACCTCCAGCTCCCGGGCCAGCTCGGCGGCGGTGAGACCGGGGGTGGACTGGAGCAGGAGGGCCATGCGGATCAGGCGGGCGGCGCGCATGGGCACCAGCATCGCCGATCCGCGGCCCGCACGGGGACGGAAGGCCGATCGCGCGGCCCGGACCGATCCGCAGCGGGCCGATCAGCAGCGGGCCGATCCGCGGCCCACGCAGACGTACGGCCCGCCCGGACGCACGGCCCACGCAGACGTACGGCCCGCCCAGGCGTCGTCGTGCGGGCGGCGGGTTCCCCGGGGGCGCGGCCCCGCCCCCGGGGAAGTGCGGAGGGCCGTCAGCGCAGCGGGATCTCGGCCTCGGCGGTGCCGGCGGGGAAGGCGTGTGCGCGGCCGGCGTGGCGGAGGTGCCAGGGCTTGGCGCTGTCGGTGGTGACGTGCAGGCGGTCGCCCCGGCGGTGGAGGGTGAAGCGGGCGGCGGTGCCGGTGCCGGTGGTCTCGGGGACGGCGACCTCGCGACTGGTGCCGTCGGCGAAGGCGTGCACCAGCAGGGTGACGCCGTCGGCCCAGTCGGAGACGGGGCGGGTGTCGTCGGCCGCGAGGGGGAGGACGGAGTCGGGGCGGGCGAGCAGCGGCAGGGTGTCGAAGCCGTGCTGTTCGCGGACCCAGCGCGGGCCGGTGACCTCGTCGCCGGTGAGGACGTTCGTCCAGGTGCCTTCGGGGACGTAGTACTCGACGTCGCCGGTCTCGGTGAAGACCGGGGCGACCAGCAGGTCGTCGCCGAGCATGTACTGGCGGTCCAGGCCGGTGACGGCCGGATCCCGGGGGAACTCCAGCAGCATGGCGCGCATGACGGGCGTGCCGTGCAGGTGGGCCTGCTGGGCGGCGCGCTGGAGGTAGGGGGCGAGGCGGTGCTTGAGGCGGGTGAAGGCGCGGGTGACCTCGACGGCCTCCTCGCCGTAGTCCCACGGCACGCGGTACGACTTGGAGCCGTGCAGGCGGCTGTGCGAGGACAGCAGGCCGAACTGCACCCAGCGCTTGAACAGGGCCTCGGTGGGGGTGCCCTCGAAGCCGCCGATGTCGTGGCTCCAGAACCCGAAACCGGACAGGCCCAGTGACAGGCCGCCGCGCAGCGAGTCCGCCATCGCGGTGAACGTGGACTCGCAGTCGCCGCCCCAGTGCACCGGGAACTGCTGGCCGCCGGCGGTGGCGGAGCGGGCGAACAGCACCGCCTCGCCCTCGCCGCGCTCGGTGCGCAGCAGTTCGAAGACGGCCTCGTTGTAGCGCTGGGTGTACAGGTTGTGCATCTGCTCCGGGTCGCTGCCGTCGTGCCACACCACGTCGGTGGGGATCCGCTCGCCGAAGTCGGTCTTGAAGCAGTCCACGCCCTGGTGCAGCAGGCGGCGCAGCCGCTCGGTGAACCAGGCGGTGGCCGCCGGGTTGGTGAAGTCGACCAGCGCCATGCCGGGCTGCCAGAGGTCCCACTGCCAGAGCGTGCCGTCGGTGCGGCGCACCAGGTAGCCCTCGCGCAGGCCCTCCTCGAACAGCTCGGAGCGCTGGGCGATGTACGGGTTGATCCACACGCAGAGCTTGAGGCCCTGCTCCTTGAGGCGGGCGAGCATGCCCGCCGGGTCCGGGAAGGTGGCCGGGTCCCAGACGAAGTCGCTCCAGTGGTAGCCGCGCATCCAGAAGCAGTCGAAGTGGAAGACGCTCAGCGGGATGCCCCGCTCGGCCATGCCCCGGGTGAAGCGGGTGACCGTCGCCTCGTCGTAGTCGGTGGTGAACGAGGTCGACAGCCACAGGCCCAGCGCCCACGCGGGCGGCAGCGCGGGACGGCCCAGCAGGCCGGTGTAGCGGCTCAGCACCTCCTTCGGGGTGGGGCCCTGGAAGACCAGGAACTCCATCGACTGGTCCTCGACGCTGAACTGCACCTGCCCGACGGCCTCCGAGGCCACCTCGTAGGAGACCCTGCCGGGGTGGTTGACCAGCACGCCGTAGCCGCGGCTGCTCAGGTGGAACGGGACGTTCTTGTACGCCTGTTCGCTGCTGGTGCCGCCGTCGGCCTGCCAGATGTCCACCGTCTGGCCGTTCTTGACGAACGGGGTGAACCGCTCGCCCACGCCGAGCGCGAGTTGGGCCACCATGTGGTGCCGGCCGCCGGCGTCGACGGCGAAGCCGAGGCCGCGCTCGCCGAGCGAGGTGATCAGCTCGCCGCCGGAGAGGAAGTCGGCCCGCCACGGGCCGGCCGTGTCCACCCGCAACGTCAGTTCCCCGGAACGGAGTTCGACCACCGAGCCGTCCCGGACGACCTTGCCCGCGCCGTCGGTGCGGCCGACCAGTTCGAAGCCGCCGCCGGGGCGGACCGACCCGGCGTGGTGGGTGAACCGGACGGAGATCACGCCCTCCGCGGGGGAGTGGCAATCCACGGTCAGCAGCGGCGAGTTGAGCGTGTCGGCCCGGTTGGTGACCCGGCGCAGCGGCGCCCAGAGGGTGAACCGGTCCGACACGGTGCGGACGTCGGCCACCTCGGCGGCGTAGCGGTTGGTCACGCCCGGGCGCATCAGCCAGTAGCCGTCGGTGAACTTCATCGGGGGATCTCCAAGCGGAAGGGCAGGAAGGCGGAGTGCGGCGGGGCCGCGCCCACGGCTGTCAGGTGCGCGTGGACGCGGCCCCGCCCGGCCCCGGGAGCGGGAGCGGGCCGCGCTCCCGGGGCGGTCGGCTCACCGGCGCGGTCAGGCGACGGTGAAGGCGGCGAGCCGGACCGGCCCGCGCAGGGCGACCCGCAGGTCGTGCACGCCGTGCGGCGCGCCGTCCAGCGGGGCGGTGACGGTCGTCCAGGCGTAGCGGCCGCCGGTCGGCGGGACGGCGAGGGTGGCGAGCACCTTCCCGTCCACCGCGAACTCCAGCTCGGCGGGCTCGGAACCGTCCAGCGCGACCTCCGCCGAGACCTGCTGGGCCCCCGTCAACTCGACAGTGGAGAAGAGGAGTTCGGCATCGGAGGCGTGCGGTTCGGCGGGGGTGACCGCGTCGCCGTCCACCCGGGTGGCGTCGACCAGGGCGATGCCGGTGTGCGCGTCGAAGTCGGCCGCCCCGGTGCGCCGGCCGAGGACGGTGCGGGGTGCGGGGGCCGGGCCCTCGACGGTGAGTTCGGCGGTGGTGCGGATGTCCTCGGCGGAGGCGGCGGCGAGGAGCCGGTAGCGGCCGGGGTCGACGGTGAAGGTGCCGGTGGCGACGTCCCAGTGGGCGAGGTGCTCGGCGACCGGGAGGTCGAAGGCCAGTCGGCGGCTCCGGCCGGGGGCGAGGGTGACCTTGCGGAAGTCGGCGAGCCGCAGTCTCGGTGCCTGGTAGCGGGCGTCCAGGGCGCGGACGTAGAGCTGGACGACGTCGGTGCCGGGGCGGGTGCCGGTGTTGGTGACGGTGAGCGCGGCGCGGACGGTGCCGTCCTGGCCGAGGGCGGTCGGTTCGACCTCCAACTCGCCGTAGTCGAAGGCGGTGTAGGACAGGCCGTGGCCGAACGGGTAGCGGGGCGCGGCCCGGTGGTACTGGTAGGTCCAGCCGGCCTGGATGATGTCGTAGTCCAGCGGGTGGGGCAGTTCGTCGTCGCCGCGGTACCAGGTCTGCGGGAGGCGGCCGGCCGGGTCGCTGTCGCCGAACAGCACGTCGGCGAGGGCGTGGCCGGTCTCCTGGCCGCCGTGCGAGGTCCACAGGACGGCGGGCAGGTGCTCGTCGGCCCAGTCGACGGCGTAGGGGTAGCTGCTCATCACGACCAGCGCGGTCTCCGGGCGGACGGCCGCGACGGCGCGCAGCAGTTCCTCCTGGGCGGGCGGCAGGGCCAGGCCCTGGCGGTCCAGGGTCTCGCGGCCGTGGATGAGCGGATGGTTGCCGAGCACGACCACGGCGAGGTCGGCGCCGGCGGCCGCGGCGACGGCCTCGGCCCGTCCGTCGCGCAGCACCTCGCGGGTGAAGCGCTCGGCGCCGGCGGCGTCCTCGGCGGTGACCGCGAGGGTGCCGGCGGCCGCGTACCGGCCGGTCAGCACGGACTGCAGCAGCACGGCGCCGTCCTCGGCCTCCGCCTCGACCAGGCGGAAGGTCTCGTGCACGTCCCAGCTCTTGATGACGGCCTGGTCGGCGACCAGCGAGCCGTCCTCCTTGACGGAGAGGAACTTCCCGCTGTCGACGGCGCGCAGGGTGAGCACGCCCAGCCCCCAGTCGCCGAGGTCGAAGGCGGTGCCGTTCAGCGGCTCGCCGGTGGAGGCGGCCCGCAGCAGGACGCGGTCGATGCCCTCGTGCACCGTCAACTCGCCGCCCGCGGGGGCGAGTCGGGCGCGCAGGCCGTCGGCGACGGTGACCGCGTAGGGCAGCGTGCCGGAGTACCAGTCCTCGAAGAGCGCGTCGCCGTGCGGGCCGATCACGGCGATCCGCTGCGCCGGGTCGGTGAGCGGCAGCAGGCCGGTGTTCTTCAGCAGGACGGTCGACTCGGCGGCCGCCCGGCGGGCCAGCGCGCGGTGCTCGGGGCTGTCGACCACCTCGGGGCCGATCTGCGCGTACGGGTCCAGATCGGGGTCGAACTCGCCCATGCGGAAGCGGAGTTCGAACTGTCGGCGGACAGCGAGGTCGATGTCGGCCTGGTCGATCAGGCCGCGCTCCAGGGCCTCGCGCAGCCGGCCGATGACGGTCTCGCTGTCCTCGCCGTGGTCGGTGAAGGAGTCGATGCCGGCCTTCAGCGCGGCGGCGTGGCCCTCGGCGTGGTCGTCGAAGTAGTGCTCGGGGTCGACCAGGTTGGAGGGGGCCTCGGCGTCGGAGACCACGAACAGCTCCCGGCCGGTGGGCTCGGCCCAGCGCCGCAGTTCGCTCTCCAGCAGCGGGGAGACGTGGCAGGGGCGGCCGTTGACCAGGTTGTACGCGGCCATCACCCCGGTGGCCGCGCCGGAGGCGATCGCCGGCTTGAAGGCGGCCAGGTCGTACTCGTGCAGGACGCGCGGGCGCAGGCCGGAGGAGGTGGTGCAGCGGTCGTCCTCGTTGTTGTAGGCGAGGAAGTGCTTGAGCACCGGGGCCGCCCGCAGGTGGGCGGGGTCGTCGCCGGCCAGGCCGCGGCAGAACGCCTCGCCGAGGCGGGCGGTGTGCACCGGGTCCTCGGAGTAGCCCTCCTCGTTGCGGCCCCAGCGCGGATCGCGCAGCAGGTTCAGCACCGGGGCCCACGCCTGCAGGCTGTTCGGGCCGCGGTCGGGGGCGATGGCGGGGGAGCGGTGGTGGTGGAAGGCGCGCAGCTCGGTCGAGACCGCCTCGGCGACCTCGCGGACCAGTTCCTCGTCCCAGCTCGCGCCGAGGCCGACGGCCTGCGGGAACGCGGTGGCCTCGCCCAGCCAGGAGACGCCGTGCAGGGCCTCCGCGCCGGTGCGGAAGGCGCCGATGCCCAGGCGGGGCACGGCGGGGGCGTACTGGTGGAGCATCGAGAGGCGCTCGGCGGGGGAGAGCCTGGACAGCAGGTCGTCGACGCGCTTGTCCAGCGGAAGCGCGGAATCGCGGAACGGGTACCGCTCGGCCGAGGTCTCGGCGGCGGACGGGGACGGGGAACTCAACGGGCTCACCCCAGGATGATGGTGCGGTGCGGTTGGTCGTCGAAGCGAATCGACGCTGACACGAAGCATCGACCATGTCAACTCCCTGTAGCAATGGGCAGAATGAATTTGTCCAGGCACTTGTCTAACCGGAAACGCGCCGTTAGTGTCGCCGCAACATCAAGCGCTTCGACAGTCAAGCGCTTCGACAGCGCCCAGTGCAGGGCGCCGCGGAAGGGCCTCCCCACCATGAGAACCGAGCTGAACCGCAGATCCTTCGTCACCGCCGCAGTCTCCGTCGCCGGAGCAGCGGTGATGACCCCCCTGCTGGCCGCCTGCGGGGGCGGCGGCTCGAAGCACAAGACCGGTGCGAACTCCGCCGAGGGCGTCAAGTCGGCCCTGCCGGCCTTCGCCGCCAGCACCTCCGTGGCCGCCGACATCCCCTCGGTCACCGGCGCGGACGGCGCGATGACCGACCCGGCCTTCCTCACCTACCCGGCCAGCCCGGTCGCCACGGTCACCGGCGTGCCCGGCAAGGGCGGCAGCTACACGGCCGTCACGCCGCTGTGGGGCACCGTCCCGCCCGCGGACAACTCGTTCTACGCCGCGATGAACAAGGCCCTCGGCGTCACGATGGAGATGAAGCCCGCCGACGGCAACAACTACGCCACCATCATCCCCACCATGACGGCCGCCAAGAAGCTGCCGGACTGGATCCAGCTCCCGACCTGGTGGAACCCGAACTTCAACGTCGGCGAGCTCGCCGCCTCCCAGTTCGCCGACCTCACCCCCCACCTCTCCGGCGACAACATCAAGAAGTACCCGAACCTGGCCGCCATCCCCACCGGCGCCTGGCAGGCCGGCATCTGGGGCGACAAGCTCTACGGCATCCCCTCCTTCTCCACCGGCTTCTCCATCGCGGGCACCACCTTCTACCGCCGCGACGTCCTCGAGGCCAAGGGCATCACCGCGGACCAGGTCAAGACCCTCGACGACCTGATGAACCTGGGCAAGGAGCTCACCGACGAGAAGGCCGGCACCTGGGCCTTCGACGACGTGTGGACCTACCTCTTCCCGTTCTTCGGCGTCCCCAACAGGTGGAAGCTCACCGACGGCAAGCTCGTCCACAAGTACGAGACCCCGGAGCTGCTGGAGGCCCTCGACTGGCACTACAAGCTGGCCAGCTCCGGCTACCTGCACCCCGACGCCATCGCCGGCAACAACGCCGACGCCAACACCCGCTTCTACGCCGGCAAGACCCTGGTCCAGGGCGGCGGCACCGGCGCCTGGAACCTCGCCGACCACCTGTCCGGCACCGCCGCCACCCCCGGCTACCGCCGCGGTTCGTTCGACTTCCTCACCGCGAAGGCCGGCGGCACCCCGTCGCTGTTCATGGGCTCCTCCACCAGCCTGATGAGCTACCTGAACGCCAAGCTCAAGCCCGAGCAGATCGACGAACTGCTCGCCGTCGCGAACTACCTGGCCGCGCCGTACGGCTCCGCCGAGTACACGATGGTCAACTTCGGCGTCGAGGGCACCCACTACACCCGGGTCAACGGCGTGCCGACCTTCAACGACGAGGGCAAGAAGGACGTCCAGGCGCAGACCTACCCCTTCCTCGCCACCGCCTCCTCGGTCATCTCCAACCCCGGCGCCGACCAGGTCACCAAGGACATCGCCGCCTTCCAGGCCGCCAACGTCAAGTACCTGTACAAGCCGCTGTTCTGGAACATGAACATCTCGATGCCGCAGAACATCGCGACCATCGACACCGCGCAGGCCGTCGAGGACACCATCAAGGACTGCTACCACGGCAAGAAGAAGGTCTCCGACGTCCAGGCCGCCATCTCCACCTGGAAGTCCAACGGCGGCGACCGCCTCAAGCAGTGGATGACCGACAACGTCCTGAGCAAGTACGGAACGGGTCAGTGAGCACAGCGCGATCGGAGCGGGGTAAGAGCACCGCAGGCCGGAGGACCACCGGCAAGAACGGTGCCGTCCGGCTGAACTGGCGGGTCAGGCTGCGGCGCGACAGGACGCTGCTGCTGATGACCGTCCCGGCCGTGGTCCTGCTGCTGATCTTCAACTACGCGCCGCTGTTCGGCCTGGTCACCGCGTTCCAGTACTACGACCCGCTGGTCGGGGTGCGCGACAGCGAGTGGGCCGGCCTCGCGCAGTTCCAGCAGCTGTTCCACGACCCGCTGTTCTGGGGGGCGCTGAAGAACACCCTCTGGCTCAGCCTGGTCCAGCTGGTGCTGTTCTTCCCCGTTCCGATCGCGCTGGCCCTGCTGCTCAACACGGTCCTCAGCGAACGGCTGCGCAACTTCATCCAGTCCGTGGTCTACCTGCCGCACTTCTTCTCCTGGGTGCTGGCCATCACGATCTTCCAGCAGATGCTCGGCGGCGCCGGAATCCTCAACCACTTCCTGCGGCAGAACGACATCGCCCCCTGGGACATCACCACCAACCCGCACACCTTCGCCCTCCTGGTCACCTCGCAGGCGATCTGGAAGGAGGCCGGCTGGGGCATCATCGTCTTCCTCGCCGCACTGGCCGCCATCAACACCGACCTGTACGAGGCGGCCGCGGTCGACGGCGCCGGACGCTGGCGCCGGATGTGGCACATCACCCTGCCCGGCCTGCGCGGCGTGATCGTGCTGATGCTGGTGCTCCGCCTGGGCAACGCGCTGACCGTCGGCTTCGAGCAGTTCCTGATCCAGCGCGAGGCGGTCGGCCACGAATCGGCCGACGTGCTCGACACCTTCTCCTTCTACTACGGCATCGCCACCGGCAACTACAGCTTCGGCGCCGCGGCCGGCCTCTTCAAGAGCGTCATCTCGCTGTTGCTGATCTGGGGCGCCAACAAACTGGCACACGCCTTCGGCGAGGACGGGTTGTACCGCAGATGAGCCACTCACCCACCACCGTCCGCGAGGGCGCCGCACAGCCGGCGCCCACCGCCCCCGCGCCCCGCCCGGCCCGGAC
>NZ_JBHUWH010000284.1:0-10358 GCF_042670125.1 Kitasatospora sp. NPDC057198
GAGCCGGACCCACAGGTCAGCGGGTCCCCGGCCTTCCGTCACTGCGGCGTACGACAGACGGCTTGCCGCGCGGGTCACGCGTCCGGCAGGCTCCTCTGATGACCTCCTTCGAACGGCGCTATGCCGCCGGTGACCACGAGGGCGTATGGGCGGACATGCGTCGCCTGGGGCCGGTTCCTGATCACCTGTCCGAGGACTGCGCGGCCGTCGCGGCGGAAACGATGCGCAGAGTCCATCGTCATGTCGCCCGGCTCGGCAATGCGCTGGAGGAACTCCGCCTGGTCCCGATCGCCGGGCTGGACATGCTCAAGCCGCCCACCCCGGCGGACCACGCCGAGTTGGAGGCGCTGGCAGGAGAGGTCGGCACTCTGCCGTTCGCGCTCGACGCCTGTCTTCGCCACGTCGGCAGGGTGTTGTTCGCCGGAGACTGTCCCGCCGTGGACCTGACCTGGGCGGAGGGGGACCAGTACGACGTTGCGAGTCTGTACCCGGATCCGCTGGTGCTGCCCGACGCGGAGCACCTGCGCTACTGCTGGAGCGAGCATCGTGAGCGGCTGCGGGCCTGCCCCGAGCCGGTGGAACCAGGCTTTCTGTTCGAGTTCGCCCCGGACGAACTGCACAAAGCCAACATCAGCGGGTCGACCCACGACATCCTTCTTCCCGAGGCGGTAGCCGACCCGGTCATTCGAGGGGTCGAAGGCCGTCCGGACATCACGCTGGTGGAGTACCTGCGCCTGTCCATCGCCTGGGGTGGGATGCCCGGCTGGTCGTTCAGACCCGACCGGGCGCCCGCCGCCCTCGCGGCGCTCCGAGTACGCCCTGATTTCTAGACCCAAGCCACGAGTGGCTTCTGCAGACGCTCGGCCGGGGTCTCCCGGTCGAACGTCTTGCGCGGCCTGTCGTTGACCTCGGCAGAGACGGCGGCCAGACGTTCGCTGCTGTGGCCGGCCAGGCCGGTGCCCTCGGGAAAGTACTGCCGCAGCAGGCTGTCGGTGTTCTCGTTGGAACCGTGCTGCCAGGCGCCGGCCGGATCACAGAAGCACACCGGGATGTCGGTGGCGACGGTGCAGGCGTGCTGGGCGGCCATCTCCACGCCCTGATCCCAGGCCAGAGACCGCGCCGCGGCCGGCGGGCAGGTGCAGCAGCATCACGTACCGGGCGGTGTGCTCCACCAGGGTGCCGATGGCCGAGGCGTTGCCCTTGCCGATGATCAGGTCGCCCTCCCAGCGGCCGGGAACGGCACGGTCCTCGGCCTCGGCCGACCGCTCGCTGATCATGACCACGGGGTCGACAGAGCGGGACCTGCGCTGCTGGCCCTGCGCTGCTGGACCTGCGCTGCTGGGCCGGGCCCCGCCCCCACCCCGGGCGGCAGCGGCGCGAGGTCCTGGGACACCCTTCCGTCCCAGCTGTGATTCACGTCACTTCCGGCGGCTCGGTGCAGCACCGAGCCCTGTTCCGCCGTCATGGGGGCAGTGATCGGGACGGGACGAGGAGAGGAGGTCGGCGGGTGAGGTTTCGCAGGAGCGGTCCGGGCAACGGATTCACGGAGTTCGTCGCACAGCGGTCGGGAGCGTTGTTCCGCACCGCGTATGCGCTGACCGGTGACGTGCACATGGCCGAGGATCTGGTACAGGAGGCGCTGGAGCGGGCGTGCCGACAGTGGCGGAAGGTCGCGGTGGCGGACTCGCCGGAGGCGTACGTGCGCAAAGTGCTGGTCAACCTGGCCAACGACCGCTGGCGGCGGCTGTCGCGCCTGGGCGAGCGCCCCGGGCTGTCGGGGGTGCCCGAGACGGCCGACCCCCGGGACCGGTTCGGGCAGGTGGATCTGCGCGCGGAACTGATCGAGGCACTGCTCGGGCTGCCGATGGGCATGCGCAGCGTGGTGGTCCTGTACTACCTGCACGATCTGGACGCCCGGCAGGTCGCCGACGTCCTGGACATCTCTTCGAGTGCGGTGAGGTCCCAGCTCGCCCGCGGCCTGGCCAAGCTGCGCGATTCCGTATCGGGCGCCCAGGCGCCGCACACCCCGTCGGCCGCTTTCGGAGGTACGAAGTGAGGAACACGTCGTCCGGACCTGCCCCGTTCGAGCCGGGCCTCGAAGCCGAGCTGCGTGCCGCGGTGGCCTCCTTCGCCGACGGGCCGACGGCGCCGGTCGTCGACGCGGCCGCGATCGAGCGAGTCGTCAGCCGCAGCCGCACCCGCCGGGCGCTCCTCGGCACCGCTGCGGCGTGCTGCGTGCTGGTGTGCGCCACGGTGGGGTTCTTCGCGCTGAAGCCCGTGTCGCCCGCGCCCGGCGCCTCCCCGTCCCCACCGGCGAACGGGGCGTGCACCCCGCTCGCCACCGGCACCCCCAAGAGCGGAAGCGCCGATGCGACTCCGACACGGGAGCAGGAGCAGACCGCGGGAGCGGGCATCGCGCTGCCGGACCTGGCCGGCATGCCGGTCGAACAGGCCGGAAGCCTGCTGCGCGGACTCGGACTGAGCTGCACGATCATGCGGCACACGGACTGGAACGCTCCCGCCGGGCAGGTGATCAGCAGTGACCCCCGGGGCGGCGCAGAACCGGTGGCACCGGGCTCGTCCGTCCTCCTGCTGGTCTCGACGGGCAAACCCGGCAGAACCTGAGCGACCGGGCCCTTCGGCCCGCGCACCGGCGGACGGCGCCCCGTCCTGCCGGGCAGGGGAGCCACCCGCTCAGGTGCGGCCGGACGGGTTGCGGCCGTTGCGCCAGCGTCTGCCGGTCTTGGGGGTGACCTCGACGATCCGGCGTGCCTCGTTGTTGCTCCCGCCCCGCTTCATGAGCTGGAAGTGTGCAGCCCGCTCGGCGGCCGGCTTCCGCCGCCCCTGAGGGCTTCGGCTCTCACAGATCTCGAAGGTCATCGCATCCCCTGAACTGGGGTGTTGCGACGACCGCCAGAACCCAAGGCACCGCAGGGGCCGGGCCCTTCGGCGTGTGCCCGGCCCTTCGGCGCGTGCCCGGCCCTTCAGCGCGTGCCCTGGCGGCGCTCCTCGTGGCGCAGCAGCAGGAACGGCAGCAGCAGCCAGGTGACCGCGAAGTAGGCGACCGCGCAGGCGGCCACCGTCGCGGCGAGCACGGCGTTGCCGGTCGCGGTGCGCAGCAGCAGCAACAGGGCGCAGCCGATGGTGAGGGCGAGCAGCGTCAGGCCCAGCCCGATCAGCCGGGAGCCGGTGCGGATCAGCACCGGCTTCAGGTCGTGCCCGGCCAGCAGCCGGTGGAAGGAGACCGGTGCGATCAGTGAGGCGGTCGCGCAGGCGCCCAGGACGACGGTGACCGTGTACAGGGCCTTGTCGAAGCCGCCGAGCGAGGCGAACCGCGGCGTGAAGGCCACGCTCAGCAGGAAGCCGAACAGGATCTGCGCCCCGGTCTGGGCGACCCGTACCTCCTGCAGCATCTCGTCCCACTGCCGGTCCGCCCGCTCCTGCGGGCTCTCGTCGCGGCCGGGGCCGCCGCCGGTGTTCCGGGAGTCGTCCACGGGAGTCCTCTCACTCGTCGTACCACTCGTCGTACCGGACCGGGACGGCCGCGGACGGCACCCGCCGCCTGTGTCGTCCGTGTCGCGCCTCGGGGTCCGGCTTCCCGGCGGGCGCTGCGGTCATGCTCGGCGTGGGCGCCGCGCGGCGGGGCAGGCGTGCAGGGCCATCCACTCCGACCGGGAGGACCCACGAATGAGCAGTGCGCAACGGTCCGTCAACGACCACCGGGCGAAGGCGCGGCAGCGCTTCGCACGCCACGACCGCCGCGGCGAGGCCCGGCTGCCAGCGGTGCTCGCCACCCTGGCGGCGATCCTGCTCTACCTGGTGCTGCCCGAGCAGCTGCTGTTCGTCCCGCGCTTCGTCCTGCCGGCGCTGGAAGTGCTGCTGCTGGTCCCGCTGATCGCGGTCAACCCGCGCCGGATGACCCGGCAGAACCGCTTCTCCCGCCTCGTGTCGCTGACCCTGGTCGCCCTCATCGGCCTCAGCAACCTCGTCTCGCTCGGCCTGCTGGTCAACGCCTTGGTCACCAGCAAGGCCCAGGAGGGCGGCCCGCTGCTGCTCGCCGCGCTCCAGGTGTGGGCCACCGGCATCATCGTCTTCGGCCTGGCCTTCTGGGAACTCGACCGCGGCGGCCCGGTGGTGCGCACCCAGGCGGAGCGCTCCGAACTGCCGCTCGCCGACTTCCGGTTCTCCCAGGACGAGAACGACGACGCCATCGAGGAGGTCGCCGACGGCTCCTCCCGCACCAGCGACTGGGTACCCACCCTGATGGACTATCTGTACGTTTCGGTGACCAACTCCACAGCCTTCAGCCCCACCGACACCATGCCGCTGTCCACCCGGGCCAAGGCCCTGATGGCGATCGAGAGCATCGCTGCGCTCATCACCTCCCTGCTCGTCATCGCCCATGCCGTGGGCGTCCTCGACCAGTAGCCCGGCGTCCCGGCCCGGAGCGCCGCCGGAAGGAGGCCACACCCTGCCGCAGCCCGGGCGGACGTTCGCCCGCCGCACCTCGCCGGCCCTCCAGGAGCTCACCTGGGAAGCGCACTCGACGGGCGCGACCATCAAGCGCGGCTTAGAACTGCTAACAAAATGAGGTGAGGGATGCCCCCGATCGGGCGAGGATGTCTCAGTACTCGCCGATGAAAGGGCAGCTATGGGCGACAGTTCTCCGCGGGAGCTCATCTCCCTCGCCGATGACGAGGGGAACAGCGTCACCGTCAACGTTCTGGGACCGAGCGCCAGTTGGAGTGCCGGCCTCAACGCCGAGATCGTCGTCAAGACGCCCTTCGTGGCTGGCCGCATCGACCTCGCTTTGTCCGTTTCGAAGCTGGAAAGCTGGGCGAACGCGCTGGACAGGCTCGACGCTGGCGAAAATGTCGCCTGGATGGAGATGAGTAGAGGGCCGTCGATCTTCATCCAGCTCACCGGCGAGCGTGACTGCCCGGAGGTGGTCGTGGAGGACGAGTCGGGGTCCATGGTCACCGTGCGCGTCCCGCTCGTTCCGCCGGACGACTGGATTGCCGACCACCGGCAACGCCTGCACCAAGTGATGAACTACTGGGTGCCGATGCTGTCAGGGTAGGGAGACAAGCCGCCGCCAGCAGATGAGCGCACAGCCGAGGGACAGGAAGGCTTCGTGGATGTCGTCGCGGATCTCCCACCGGATCCGCAGCCGGCGAAACCAGTGCAGATGGGCGAAGGCTCGCTCCACGACCCAGCGTTGGGCGCCGAGTCCAGAGCCGTGCTCGGTGCCGCGTCGGGCGATCACCGGCTTCACGCCGAGGGCCCAGACGAGGCGGCGGTACTTGTCGTGGTCGTAACCGCGGTCGCCGAGCACGATGCCCGGGCGGCGCCTGGGACGCCCTCGCTTGCCGCGTACCGGCGGGACGGTTTCGATCAGCGGGATGAGCTGGGTGACGTCGTTGCGGTTGCCGCCGGTCAGGGTGACGGCGAGCGGAATGCCGGTGGCGTCGGTGATCAGGTGGTGCTTGCTGCCGGTTCTGCCCCGATCGACAGGGCTTCGTCCTGTCTTGGGCCCCCCTTTAACGCCCGAATGTGGGAGCCGTCGACCGTCGCCCGGGAGAAGTCCAGGGCATTCGCGCCCCGTAGCTTCGCCAGAAGAGTCTGGTGCAGCCGGGGCCACACGCCGGCTTCGGTCCACTCGGCCAGGCGGCGCCAGCACGTCATGCCCGAGCCGAAGCCGAGCTCCTGCGGAAGGTGTTCCCAGGCGATCCCGGTGTGCAGCACGAACAGGATGCCCTGGAACACGAGCCGGTCCGGATGCCGCTTGCGCCCGGGATGCCGAACTCGGCGCTCCACCTTCGGCAATAGCGGCTCGACCACCGCCCACAGCTCGTCATCAACATGCCACGGCTTCGGCCGAGCCACCCCACACCCCCGGATCAGCAGTCCCGGAGCGATCCGACCACCTTGAAGATCATTTCGTTAGGAGTTCTTACACGACGATCCCGAGCGGGCACGACGCCGGTTCCACGCACTCGTCCCAGATGCCGGGGAGGACATCAGCTTCCGGCCCCAGTCGGCATCGATTACGGGACGCGCCTAAATAATTGCTATAAATCCAGCCTCGACAGTCATTGGTAGTTGATTGTGCAAACATGCAGCCGGGTGGGTGAATAATTTTGCTCAACGTATTTGTGGATGGAAATGTGCACTATGCCGCAAGTGGGGCGGATGTGCAGCGAATTATTGAAGACTTCTTCGGGCTTAATCAAAATGATGATTCCTCGGCCGTGGGGCCAGTGGCCAGGGGTGAGGAAATTGAATTTGCGTTTTCCAGGGCCGATGTGACCCCGGTCGAATCCTTGCAAGGCTTTGATGGCCTGTTGCATGTAAGCGCAAACTGGCAAACTGGATATGGCGCTCTCAAGTGGATCACTGAAGACGGTTTGACATTTTCGACCGACAGTGAAATTGCCGGGGTGGTCTGGATTTCCGACAATCCAACTCCGCCAGATTTTGATCCGCTGGTAGTTGCGGATAAAGACTTGCAGCTGCACTATCGACCGCAGAACACGCTGCCACTCGGTGCGGTCCGGGCTGCGATAGAAGAATTCTGTCTGGGCGAAGTAGGGGCGAGGCCGGCATGTATCAGCTGGATGCCTGGAGATTTCAGTGGCCAGCCACTTGATATGCTGATTGAAATTATTGAAGAAGACAATTCTTGTGACGATCCCTGGTGCGACAATCCGGAACCCAATCATCCCATCCATTGATTGATCGCTCAGTTTTCCAGCGCGCCGCCCGCACTGCCCTGGACCACGCTGTCCCTTGGTCTGGCGATCGACTGCCATTAGCGAGTTGGTGCGTGATTGAGGTGGGGACGCGACGGCTCGAGTTGCGGTTTGGTTCAGGTGGTGGCGGTGCGGTCGGAGACGAGTCCGGCGATGGCGAGGTGGGTGTCGGGAAGTGTGTCGCGACGGTGGGTCCAGCGTCCGAGGCCCTTCCATCGCTTGTGGTCAGCGAGGGCGTGTTCCACCGGGATGCGCCGGGACGAGTGGGTGTGGCGGTCCTGCTCGCGTGCCTGGTGGATTTCCGGCGGGCAGATCTTGTTCGCCTTATGCGGCGGGGTGATGGCCTGGCCGGGATGATCCCGTCGCAGCCCCAAGTAGCCGTCATCGAGCAGGACTTGGATGCCAGGAAACTGGCGGAACAAGTCGTCTATGCCTTCACTGCGGATCGCGGTCGCGTCGTGCATGTGTCCCGGGCGGAGGTTGCCGGCCCACAAGGTGCGGCCTTGTTCGTTGGCGACGACGGTGGCCTTCATGGTGTTCTGCTCCTTCTTGCCGGACACGAACGCTCGCCTGCCGCGCCGGTGGCCGACCGGGCGGCGGACCTGGATCTCGGTGGCGTCCAGCCGCAGGACCACACCTTCGGTCTGGGCGTAAGCGAAGGCGTCCGCGAGCGTCCGTAGCCGCACCCCGGACCGGTCGGGGACCGCGAGCCACGCCGGGCGAGCAGGCCGCGGATCTCGGCGACAGCCCGGGTGATCGTGGAGCGGTCCACGCCGAACAGCAGGCCAAGGACCGTGTGCGCCGCCGGCGGAAAAGGGGCAGCCGGCGGGGATGAAACGACAGATCACGTCCTCGGCCGAGCCCGTGGCGGACTGAGCGCCAAGGTCCACCTGGCCTGCGACGGACGGGGCCGCCCGCTCGGCTTCGTCCTGTCCGGCAGCAACACAAACGACTGCACCCGCTTCGAACAGGTCCTGGAGTCGATCCGCGTCCCGCAGCGTCTGCACGGAGTTCTGCGCGCCCATCATCAGAGGCACCGACGGTCAGATGGACGGCCCGATCCACCCGAAGGAACACGGGACACACCGCCGCCAGTCCTACTGGCCCGGCAAGATATGACAGCCCCTCACCGCGCCGCACCCACCGACACGACCAGGGTCATGACCGTCGCACCGCTCACCCCACAGGCCGCCGCAGACCTTCCCTGCCCCGGTGTCGCCGAAGCCCTCGGCTGGACCGACGCCTGGCAGACCCGCCACGGCGACATCTGGCTCATCACCCGGGAGGACGGCGACACCCTCGTCCGCCGTGCCGACGGCACCGGGCAGGTCGTCAGGTTCCCCGACCCGACCGGCGACTACCGCGGCTACACCACGCCCGCCCCCGGCGGCACCGCCTTCGCCGTCTGCGGCGACAGCGCCGTCACCCTCCTCGACGGGGAAGGCAACGCCCGCTGGAGCCACCCGCACGACCCGTGGTCGGCCGACAACGGCAGCGGCCGCGGCGCCTGCGCGTTCACCGCCGACGGACGCCACCTGATCGCCGTCGTCCCCGGGACCGACACCGCAGGCGGCTACGAGGGCGACGTCCTGGTCATGCTCGACTCCGCCACCGGAGCACCCGCCGCCTCCCACTCCCTCACCGCCGCCTCCGCGATCTACGAGATCCGGCAACCCTTCGAAGGCTCGGGCCAGCTGGTCGTCTCGGCCGGCCAGGGGCAGGACGACGTACTCACCTACATCGCCGTCTTCGACGGCACCACCCTGCACACCACCGAGCTCGACACCAAGGACGAGCCGGTCACCGACATCGACACCACCGGCCGGCACCTCCTCACCCTCGAACGCGGCGGCGCCAACCTCACCCTCCGCACCCTCGGCGATGACCACCTCCCCACCGCGGAGCGGGAACTGCCCGTCGAACGCCTTACCGAGGACGAGGACCAACTCTTCGTCGGACGCCCCGTCCTCCTCGGGAACAGCCGCATCCTGGCCGCTGTCGCCGACGAGGAATGGGCGGAAGAGACCCGCCACTTCCTCATCGACGCCGCCACCCTGCAGCTGCTCGCCGAGATCACCTACCCGCGCCCCGCAGGCCCCGACATCGTCCCCCTGCCGGACAGCAGCTGGCTGACCCCCGACGACGACCGACTCGACCACTGGCACCTCGACCAGCCGCACCCCTGAACCACCGACATCCCGTCGGCCGGACCCGAAGGGCAGAACTCCAGGGCGCATCACCCGGCCGGAGCAGCCCCGTAACCTTCCGCGGACCTGTACCCCGTAGGGAGAAAACCCCGCAGCAACCCGGCCACAAGATGCCCGAGGAGTGCCTCACCCGTACCGTCACCGGCCCGGCCACCCGAGCGCACCAGCGGAGGACCGCATCTCCCACCCGGCGGCGGCACGTCAGAACCCCGGCCAGGCAGGCCAGACAGGATTCCTGACCTCCTGACCTCCTGACAGTGACTGTCACGAGCAAAGGCAGCGGTCCTCTGAACGAAGCCACCTGAGTTCGCCGATTCGGCGGTCCA
This sequence comes from Kitasatospora sp. NPDC057198, assembly GCF_042670125.1. NCBI lineage: Bacteria > Bacillati > Actinomycetota > Actinomycetes > Kitasatosporales > Streptomycetaceae > Kitasatospora > Kitasatospora sp. NPDC057198. Next base: position 9,286 of record NZ_JBHUWH010000284.1, read on the forward strand.
TGACCACCGGGGCGGGCCGGTGGAGCACGAGGCGGGACCAGCCGTCACGGACGCTGGTGGTCTCGTAATGCGTAGGTCGAGAGTGGCTCTGAGTACTGATGGAACAGGGAATGGACAGGGGCAGACGTAGCTGGGTGGTCGCCATTGCGATGGAACACCCCCTGCGAGCGCGGGGCCGAGTTCCGCGACCACTTCTTCGAACACTTCGTGGGGGAGCAACCCCCGTGCTCGCGCGGGGGGCTGACGAGGTAGGGGTGGGCTGTCGGCCTGTCGCTGTCTCCCGGGCGAGCCGAACCTGATGTCCCGTCACGTCAGGTCAGCGAAAGTCAGCATGGGTCCGAGTACAGCCTGGCCCACGCTCCCGTACCCGGGAACCGAAGCCTCCTGAGCCGTCCCGGCACCAGCCGCACGACGAGGTCGACCACTTCGTGCAGGCAGTCGAGCCGATCGTCCGGACAGCGCGGCCGCGGAGTCCGTTTCCGCAGGTCATGGCGGTGGCGGGTGGCCACGTGGCCCTTCGTCTTCAATTCCCTTCACTCGTCCTACGGTGCTCCGGTGGGTTCTCAACACCGGATGGGTGAACGGAGAACCTGTACGTGTCTCGGTGACCAACTCCACCGCGTTCAGCCCCACCGACACCATGCCGCTGTCCACTCGGGCCAAGGCCCTGACGGCGATCGAGAGCATCGCCGCGCTCATCACGTCCCTCCTGGTCATCGCCCACGCGGTGGGCCTCCTGGACAAGTAGGGCCCGGATACCGGCACGGCGGACGGAGGGTCCCTTCGTTGGGTGTGCGGTGCGGTCGGGAGGCGGGCATCGGGGCGGTGTCGGCGGTGTGGACGGCGGTGTCGGCGGGCCGGGGGTGTTCCGTTCGCGGGGCGGCGAAGCTACTCTTCGGTAGCAAATTCCCCGCCGACCCGCCCCTGGAGCGCCGATGGCATCCGACCGTTCCGCCCGCCTCCTGGGCGGCCTGCTGCTGACCGCCGGGATCGCGCACTTCGCGGCCCCGAAGCCCTTCGACGCGATCGTCCCGCGCGCGCTGCCCGGCTCGCCCAGGACCTGGACCCGGGCG